>CAKRPM010000057.1 GCA_934378025.1 uncultured Eubacteriales bacterium
GGACGGGCAACCGAAAAAGACGGCAAATTATACCGCAAAGCTTTGCTTTGTGCTATAATATCCGCAGCAAGAATCGCAACGCAACCCTTTGCGGCTATTATATTTTAACGGCCCTTTTTCTTGCCCGGCAAAGGCGGGCAAGCGGGAAATATGGCAAATTACAAAAACGCCCGTTTAACGGGTTGGTAGAAAGGAAAAAACGATATGATTAAGTTTGCGGCTTCTTTTGAGGCAGAAAAAAGAGAAAACATGCGCGGCGGAAACGGCACGGTAGAGGTGCAAAATGTTTTAACCGCCGAGGAAATGAACGGAAAGGGCCGACTGTTCGGAACCATTACGCTGCGCCCCGGTTGCAGCATCGGTTATCACACCCACGAGGGGGACAGCGAAATTTTTTATGTCCTGGAGGGGGCGCCGCTGTATAATGATAACGGAACGGAAAAAACCGTGCATCCCGGCGACGTGCTGATTTGCCCGAACGGGACGGGGCATGCCATTGCCAATCCAACCGATCAGACGGTTCGTGTAATGGCGCTGATTGTTTATGCATAAAAAAGAGATTGCCGAGAATCGGGCTGTAAAAGCGTTTGCTTTTTACGGTCCGATTATTTTTTATAAAATGCCGGTGCTGCGCAGCGTAAAGATAATAACAAAAAGGGATACCATGGAAAACAGCGAGGTCCAAACCACCAATTGACCCGCCAAGCGGTCGTCGCCGCCGATTTCCGAGGCCATGACGGCGCTGGATACTGCCACCGGCGTGGCAAACAGCGCAATAAAGGCGGGGTATTCGGTGGACGTTAAATGAAAAATGCCCAGGGCATTGCATGCTACCGCGCCCAAAATGCCGATCATCGGCGATACGATCAGGCGCATGGTGACCCCCAGTGTGATTTGTTTCCACAGCCGCCGCACGGCTTGAAAGTCAAATTGTGCGCCTAAGACAATCAGCGCCAACGGAGATCCGATGACGGCAATGTCGCCCAAGGTGTCGGTGACAAAGGGCAGGGTGTTTTTCAGCCAAAATGCTCCGGACGGAACCACGGCTCGGAACAACAGCACCGCCACGCCGGCGGCCACGCCCTGAATGAGGGGATTTTTGAGGATATCCGTAAGCAGGGAGCGGAAGTGTACGGATTTTTTATCATCACTGTAAATCGTCAGAAAAATGACGGCCAGCGCATTGTAAATAGGAATGGAAAAGGCGCTGACCACGGAGGCAAATGCCACGGCCTTTTCACCGCCCAGCGCTGCGGCCAGCGGAATACCGACAATGGCATAGTTGGAGCGAAAAGAGCATTGAATTAACACGCCCCGCTGATTGCGCTGCGGAATGAACGGCAAAATCAGCATCCCCGCGGCCACCAGCAAAACGATACCGCACAGGCACCAAAGCAGTCCTTGCGCATTGATGTCCTGCAAGCTTTCGATTTTATAAATATTATGAAACAGCAGCACCGGCAAAAAAACATGGAAGGTCACTTTGTTCAGCTGCTTATAAAAATGATCCGGAACGATTTTCACTTTTTTCAGTCCGTAGCCCAGCGCTACCAGCAAAAGAATGGGCAGCACCGCGTTTACGGTGTACATAAAAATTTCAAACATGTTAGGCTCTCCTTTCCTATAACCATACCACAAAGAGCGGCGGGGAGCAAGTTTTTTCACAAAGAAAGTCTTGACATTGCATAAAAAAAATGTATAATAATTAAGTAGTTAATTGTTAAGGAGTGAACTTTTGTGGACAACGAAAAAATCAGACAGGTTGTGCGCAAACTGATGGCAACGGATCGTATGCATCGGAATGTCGTTGATCAACGAATTCGAAGCATGGGCATGCACCGTTCGCAGCACATGATGTTGATGCATCTTTCAAGGCAACAGCAAACCCCTTCTCAGGTTGAGTTGTGCCGTATGTTTGATATCAGCGCGCCGGCCGTCGCGGGAATTTTAAAAAATTTGGAAAAAAACGGATATATCCGCCGCCATGCGTCCAAAACAGACGCACGGGTCAATGAAATTTCGATTACGGACAAAGGGCGGGAGATCGTGGCGCGCACACGCACCACCTTTGAAGAGGTGGATCGCCTGATGATGAATCAGATCAGTGAAGAGCAGGCGGACGCGTTGTGTGCTACACTGGATCAATTGCAAAAGAATTTGGAGGCGTGTGACTGATATGAAAAAATGGTGGAAATATATTAAGCCCTATTGGATCTATTTTTTGGTGGGCCCGCTTTGCATGATCGTTGAGGTCGTCGGTGAAGTGCTGATGCCGAAATTTTTAAGCCTGATTGTGGACAGCGACAAGGCGCAGGGCGTCGGCACCATCATTGCCGTGGCGCTGGCCATGGTGCTGACCGCTGTTTTAATGATGCTGGGCGGTACGGGCGGCGCCTATTTCGGTGCGAAGGCCTCGGTCAATTTCGGATCGGATTTACGCATGGACGTATATCGCAAAGTGCAGCAATTTTCATTCGAAAATATTGATAAATTTACCACCGGCTCGCTGGTTACCCGTCTGACCAATGATGTCACGCAGGTGCAGAATTTTATCAATATGTTGCTGCGCATGGCGCTGCGGGCACCCGGTATGCTGATCGGAGCGCTGGTTATGGCGGTGATCATGAGCCCCAGACTTTCTCTGGTATTGGCGGTGACCATTCCGTTGCTGCTGATCACCCAGGTGATTATCATTGCCATCGGCTTTCCGCGTTTTTCAAAAATGCAGGTAAAAATCGACGATTTAAATTCCACCGTGCAGGAGAACTTAACCAATGTTCGCGTGGTAAAAAGCTTTGTAAGAGAAACGCATGAAAAGAAAAAGTTTGCCGCAGCCAACGGCAGCTTGAAAAAAGCGGGGATCAGCGCCATGCGCGTGATGGTATTTATGCAGCCGGCCATGAGCCTGTTTATGCAGTTTACCACCGTGTCCGTTGTATTTCTCGGCGGCAGACAATTGATTGAGGGCACCGGGCTGACCCAAGGAGAGCTGGTAGCGTTTATTACCTACATAACGCAAATTTTGATGAGTTTGATGATGGTCAGCATGCTGTTTATCACCTCTTCCCGTGCCCTTGCTTCCGGCAAGCGGATTATGGAGGTGCTGGAGGAACCGGTGACGCTGAATGATCATGCGGCCGCTCATAAAGAAAAAACGGTGGAAAACGGAAAAATCGAATTTAAGGACGTTTCCTTCCGCTACTATAAAAACAGTGAAGAAAAGGTACTGGATCATATATCGTTTTGTATTGAACCCGGGCAGACCGTGGGCATTATCGGTTCCACCGGCTGCGGGAAGAGTACACTGGTTTCTCTGATCGACCGCCTGTATGACGCAGACGAGGGCGAGGTGCTGGTGGATGATGTAAATGTCAAGGATTACGCATTGGAGCATTTGCGCGACGGCGTGGGCATGGTACTGCAAAAAAATGTACTGTTTTCGGGTACGATTGAGGAAAATCTGCGCTGGGGCGACGAGACGGCGCAGGATGAGGAGATTTATAATGCCTGTCGGCACGCGCAGGCGGACTTGTTTATTCAAAGCTTTAAGGACGGATATCAAACCGAACTCGGTCAGGGCGGCGTAAACGTATCCGGCGGCCAAAAGCAACGTCTGTGCATTGCCCGTGCGCTGCTGCGCCATCCCAAAATTTTGATTTTGGACGATTCGACCAGTGCGGTTGATACGGCGACCGAGGCGCGAATTCGCGAGGCGTTTCGGACGGATTTGCCGAACGCCACTAAATTGATCATTGCACAGCGCATCAGCTCGGTGCAGCAAGCCGATAAAATTATCGTAATGAACGAGGGGCGAATTACCGGCATCGGCACGCACGAGCAGCTGTTAAACGAGAATGAGGAATACCGTGAAATCTTCGCTTCGCAAATGGATCGGAAGGAGGCGGCTGTATGAGAACGCTTGAGCAACTGAAAAAACAATACCATGCTGCCGTTGCGCCCGGCCGCGGCATGATGCGCGGCCCGGGACCGAGACATCGGGGACCGGCACAAAAAGGAAAACCGAAATATTCAAAGGGAACGATTGTACGCCTGTTGGGGTATCTAAAGGCCTACAAATTCAGATTGTGTCTTGTACTATTCTGTATGCTCTGTTCGACCGGCGCCTCTCTTGCCGGCTCCTATATGCTGCGGCCGATTATCAACCGCATTGTGGAGCCGTCGATATCGGCGGCGGACAGACTTTCCTATTTGGTGCACATTCTCATTGTCCTGATCGCGGTTTACTTGGCGGGCATTGTCGCCACCTATTTACAGGGCAGAATTATGCTGAGCATATCGCAGGGCATTATTGAAAAAATCCGCAACGAGCTGTTTAATAAAGTGCAGAGTCTGCCCGTTCGCTTTTTCGATACGGAAAATACCGGAGAAATCATGAGCCGCTTTACCAACGACGTCGATAATATCGGCACAATGTTGGATAACTCCGTGGTGTCGCTGATTTCCGGCTCGGTTACGCTGATCGGAACCTTTGTGATGATGGTGTATACCAACATTTGGCTGACGTTGATTACCGTGGCATTTATTCCGCTGATTATGAAAAGCGGGGCGTTTATCGGCGGCAAAAGCAGTCGGTATTACAGCGCGCAGCAGTCATCGCTGGGGGCGGTAAACGGATATATTGAGGAAAGCGTCAGCGGCCAAAAGGTTGTCAAAGTATTCAATCATGAGGAAATCTGCGACGCGGAATTTGAGCTGTTGAACAATGATTTGCGGCAGACGCAGATGAAAGCGCAATTTTTCGGCGGCATTATGGGGCCGATCATGGGAAACACCAGTCAAATTGCCTATGCGGTGACAGCGGGCGTCGGCGGTGTGTTGTGCGCTTTGGGTCGGTTTGATATCGGTGGATTGGCGATTTTTGTAAATTACTCACGTCAATTTTCCAGACCGATTAACGAGCTGAGCATGCAAACCTCTACCATTTTTTCGGCACTGGCGGGTGCAGAGCGGGTATTTGCGGTAATGGATCGCGCCCCCGAGCAAGCGGACGCGCCGGACGCACAAAGCATCGAGCCGATTCGGGGAGAGGTCGAGCTGAAAGATGTCAGCTTTGGATACAACCCGGAAAAAACGATTTTAAAGCATATTTCGCTGACGGCAATGCCGGGGCAAAAAGTCGCGTTTGTCGGCTCCACGGGGGCGGGCAAAACGACCATTACCAATTTGTTGAATCGTTTTTATGATATTGATGCGGGGGAAATCACCATCGACGGAGTGGATATCCGAAACATCAAGCGCGCGGAGCTGCGCCGCAATATCGCCATGGTGCTGCAGGATACGCATTTGTTCAGCGGCAGCGTAATGGAGAACATTCGTTACGGGCGTTTGGACGCCACGGATGAGGAGGTCATTGCCGCGGCCAAAACGGCCAGCGCACACAGCTTTATCATGCGCCTGTCGGACGGATACAATACCCGTCTGGAGGGGGACGGCGCCAACCTTTCGCAGGGGCAGCGCCAATTGCTCAATATTGCCCGAGCCGCATTGTCCAAGGCGCCGATATTGGTGCTGGATGAGGCCACCAGCTCGGTGGATACCCGTACGGAGCGGCATATTGAGCATGGCATGGATCGACTGATGAAAAGCAGAACGACGTTTGTCATTGCCCATCGTTTGTCAACCGTTCGCAATGCCGACGCCATTATGGTATTGGAAAACGGAGAGATTATCGAACGCGGCAATCATGAGCAATTGCTGGCGCAAAAGGGCCGTTATTATGAATTGTATACGGGGCAGCGCGAGCTGGATTGATTTTGCCGCAAATGGTAAACAATTTGTAAATATCCTTGCTATTTATTTATGAAAATGGTAGAATAATACTATTCTATTAAAGGGAGAACTATTGAGAATGGAAGACGAGAACAAGATTACCCCCGAAGGGGAAAATGCGACAGAAGAAATTTCGGCGGAAGAGGCGGAAGTTTTGACGGAGCAGGACTCCTTGGATGGGGACGTAACATTGAATGCGCGGGCGGCAGCGGACGCAATACGCGAAGCGGTGGCGGAGCAGCTTGGCGCCTCTGAGCCGGCAGACGAGCAGGCGGCGGACGACAAAGAAACGACGGATGAGGAAGAGCCGTCGGATGACAAAGAGATGTCGGACGAGGATGAAACGTCGGACGAGATCGATGAGGCGCAAAACAGTGATGAGGCCGTGGAGAGCACTCTGAGTGACGTGCTCAGCAATGCTGTTATTAACGGTGAAATCAGCGGCGAGGACGCCGCACAAATTCGCCAGCAGGTGCTGCAGCAGGTGGATCAGCCCGAGGAAACGGAAAAACCGCCGAAAGGCAATAAAAAGCTGGTGGTCACATTGTGCTGCTGCATCGGTGTGCTGGTGGTGGCTGTCGGTGTATTGGCGGGCTATCTGCTGTTGACCAATAATAAAACCAGCGCGTGGAACGGACTGAAAGCGGGCAAGGATTACAGCAAGTATATTGAGCTGGCCGATTACAACAATCTGACATACACGGACAGCTACACCGCGCCCACGGATGAGGACGTTATGACCGAAATTCACAGCAAAATGAGCGACTACAGCAAGACCGAGGATGTCAAAGACGGTATTAAAGACGGCGATGTGGCCAATATCGATTTCACCGGATATATTGACGGTGAAAAATATGACAAGGCTTGCGGCACCGGCCATGACCTGACCATCGGTTCGGGGCAGTTTATTCCCGGATTTGAAGACGGATTGCTCGGGCGCAATGCGGGGGAGAGCGTCACACTCAATTTGACATTCCCAAATCCTTATCAAAACGATACCTCTCTTTCCGGAAAAGCGGTACGCTTTGAGGTGAAAATCAACAGTGTAAAGCGCACGACCTATCAGGAGCTGACCGATGAGATCGTGAAAAAGATTTCTGAAAATGCGTATGATTCGGTAAAAGAATACAAAGCGTATGTTCAGCAAACGCTGGAAACCGATCGGAAAGACACCGCACAAAGCGCGGCGCAAACCGAACTTTGGAAAAATATCGTGGAAAACAGCAAGCTGAAAACCTACCCCCAGAAGATGTACGACTATTTTGCGGATAAGTTGGACGCGCAGTATAAATCCTATTACAGCCAGTACGGTGTAAGCGATCTTGAAGGATTTATGAAGGCGAACAATCTGGAGCTGCAGGCGTATATCGAGGATCAGATGAAATATGAGTTTGCGATTTATACGATTGCCAAGCAGCAGGAGATTGAAATTACCCAAGAGGATATTGACACTTTGTTGAAGAAATACAGCTACGACAGCAAGGAGGCACTGCTTGAGTCGCAGGGCATGAAGGAATTTGAGCTGGAGGAGTACATTCTTTACAATAAGGTATCCGCCTATTTGTATAATGCGGCCACGGCGAAATAAGTTTGATAAAAAAACTCGGTGACTTTTTTAAGTCACCGAGTTTTTTTGGGTTTCGGTTAAATTCCAAAAATGAACGGCCGGTTCGGACAGCGCTTCTTTTTGCAGACAGACCAGGGCAATTTGCGAGAGCAGGGTTTTTTCGGGCAGCGGAAGAGCCGACATGTCGGGGGGTAATACGGTCGGCAGTGCCGATTGATGCATCAGGCCCACGCCCAGACCCTGCAAGCTGAGCGCCAGGGTCATGGGTGCGTCGTCATTGATGCAGTAGATGTTCGGCGTCAGTCCCTTGTGTTCAAAGGCGGCCTCCATAACATGCTGCCAGCGCCGATAGATAATCAGCGGCGGATGAGAAAGCGC
>CAKRPM010000058.1 GCA_934378025.1 uncultured Eubacteriales bacterium
CATTCAAACGCTGAAATCTTTAGGCGTTACCTCCTTTAAAATCGAGGGACGCCTGAAAAGCCGAGAATATGTATCCGCCGTTACCGCCGCTTATCGGCGTGTATTGGACGGAGCCGCACCCGACGCGGCAACCCTTCGGCGACTGGCCGATATCTTTTCACGCGACGGATTTACCGACGGATATCTTACCGGGCATATCGGCGCCGATATGTTCGGCACCAAAAAGCCGACTGATTACAAGACCTACAAAAGCGCCGTGCAGGATCTGCCGCTCGAAAAGCCCTATAAGCGTATCGGGGTTTCTCTGACTGTTAAAGCGCCGCCCGACCAACCCTCTCATTTTACTTTAACGGACGGAGAGAACTCCGTCACCGTAAAAGGGGCGCCTGCGCAAGCGGCGCAGGGAAAGCCGCTCAGCGAAGAAAGTCTTAAAAACAAGTTTGATAAATTGGCAGACACCGCCTTTTATTTAAAAGACGTTGTTTTGGAAGATCAAAATTCATTTTTACCCGTCAGCGCCGTCAATGCCGCACGGCGGGAAGCCGTTTTGAGGTTGCAGCAGGCCCGACAGGAAAAGCCGCTGCCGTACACGGGGCTTCTCCCCCAACTGCCGGCGGCGATCCCGCAGGGCGTTGCCTGCCGTCAGCTGCTGTTTCATAGCGCGGACGCGATTGCGGATTTGGACCTTACCGCTTATGACAGAGTTTGGTTGCCGCCCGATCAGCTTGACCGCTACAACGGCAAAAACCGAGGCGTTTGGATCGATCATTTTACATCCGATCGGCGCCTTTTGGAAATTTTGCAAGACGCTCGAGATAAAACCGATACGGTTCTGGTCGGGAACATCGGGCACATTGCGCCTGCGCGCAAGCTCGGCTTTACCGTGGAGGGCGACTATGCCCTCAATATTACCAACAGTTATGCGCTTGCTTTTTACGCAAAGCTCGGTCTGCATCGCGCCTGTCTGTCCTTTGAGCTTTCCGCTTCTCAGGTTCGGGACTTGCAAAAATGTATTCCCTGCACGCTGATTTGTTACGGAAGGCTGCCGCTGATGCGTTTTAAAAACTGCGTAATTCGTCCCAAGGGCTGTCTGAACTTCAACGGTTTTTCATCACTGACAGACCGAAAGGGCGCCCGCTTTTTACTCTCCTGTGCACCCGATCACGGAAATACGTTGTTTAACAGCGTACCGCTCAGCCTGCACGGCTGCAATCCGCCGGTGGCCGCGTACCGTTTTGATTTTACGGAGGAAAGCGCCCGGGAGATTGCGGATATTCTAAATACATTTGATCACGGTACGTTTGACCGCCCCTATACCCGCGGCTTGTATCATCGTGCCGTCCGATAAAAATACACTTGAACGGAAAGAGGAAATCACCATGAAAAACAAAAAAGGCTTTAATCCTTTCAGAAAACTGATGGCTTTCAACGATATCGGTATAGATTTGGGCACGGCCAACACCATTGTCTATAAAACCGGGAAAGGAATTGTCCTGCGCGAGCCGAGCGTTGTGGCGCTGGATTCCTATGACCGTCGTCCGCTGGCCGTCGGTATTCAGGCCAAGCGCATGATCGGCCGCACGCCCGAATCCATTTTGGCCATTCGCCCGCTGAAAGAAGGGGTAATTGCCGACTTTGAATGTTCCATTATCATGCTGCGCTATTTTCTGAAAAAGGCCATGGGTAAAAATATGTTTTCAAAGATCCGCATCCTGATTTGCGTTCCCTACGGCGTCACCGATGTTGAGCGCAGAGCGGTGGAGGAAAGCGCCTATCAAACCGGCGCGAAAGACGTGCGAACCATCGAGGAGCCGCTTGCGGCAGCAATCGGCGCCGGTCTGCCGGTCAGCGAACCGACAGGTTCCATGGTGGTCGACATCGGCGGCGGCACCAGCGAGGTGGCGGTAGTTTCGATGGGCGGCATCGTCACCAGTCAATCCGTACGGGTGGCGGGCGACGCCTTTGACGCGTCCATCGTGGAATATATCAAAAAAACCTTCAATCTGTATATCGGCGAAAAAACCGCCGAAGAAATTAAAATCGCCATCGGCAGCGCTCATGAATATGAGGGCGAGGGCGAAATGTCCATCCGCGGCAGAGATTTGGTGACGGGACTTCCGAAAAACATTGTGATTAACTCCGCACAAATCCGCCAAGCCATGAAAGAGCCGATTTCACTGGTCATGACCGCTATCAAAGAAACGCTGGAAAACACCCCGCCCGAGCTTTCCGCCGACATCATTGATCACGGCATCACCCTGACCGGCGGCGGCGCATTGATTCACGGGTTGGATCGCAAAATCGCCGAAGAAACGGGCATCCCCGTTCATATCGCCGAAAACCCCTTGGACTGCGTATCCCTCGGCACCGGCATCACCTTGGAAAACCCGCATTTATGGGAATCCTTAAGCAATAACTGATCTTTACGGAAGGAGCCGTTCCTTTATGGGCAAATTTTTCAGAACGCGTGCGTTCATTGCCATGTGTATCATTGCCGTTTTGCTGCTCGGACTTTGCCTGTACAGCATGACCGATCGCGAAAATGTTTCTTTTTTTGAAAGTACCATCGGCGCGATTTTAACGCCGATTCAAAAGGCCTCCAACCGTTTGGTCAGCGCCGCCGGATCGTTTTCTGCCGTTTTTACGCAGTATGACGAGCTGAAAACGGAAAACGACGAGTTGAAAAACCAATTGGAAACCGCCAATGCCAAGCTGCGCGATGCCGAGCAGGACATTGTGGAAAACAAGCACATGCGCGAAATACTGAATATTGCCGAAGAAAACGAGGATTTTTCCTTTTCTATGGCGCATGTCACCGCGCGCGAGCAAACCGGCTACTCTCAATACATTACGCTGGACAAAGGCTCTCTTTCCGGAATTTCCGCCAAAGACATGGTCATCACCTCAGACGGCGTTGTCGGCTATGTTTCCGAGGTCGGGGCCACCTTTTGCAAGGTAATTACCATTTTAGACGCGTCCTGTGAAATCGGCGTAACCCTCACGCGCACACAAGACGCGGGCGTGCTGCAGGGCAACATGGAGCTTTCCAAAACCGGCAACTGCAAGCTGTCCTATCTGAAAAACGACATTTCACTGATCGTCGGCGACTCGATTGAGACCAGCGGCGTCGGCGGCATTTTTCCCAAAGGCCTTTTTGTAGGGCGCATTAAAGAAATCAAAAGCGAAACGACGGGACTCTCCCAATACGCCATTGTAGAGCCCGCCGTCAATATTGATCATCTGGACACTGTGTTCATCATCACGCAATTTTCCGGAAAGGATGTAAAATAACGCCATGGCAAAAGCAATGCGGCACAAATGTATCGGATACGCCATCATCGTACTGGTGTTTTTTGTGCTGCAAACTTCTTCCGATTCCATTTGCCGTGCTTTCGGATTTACCCCCAATTTTCTGCTGCTGCTCACCATTGCGGTGGCATTTCGGGAAAGTGAAACCTTTGCCGCCTTTTTCGGGCTGATTTGCGGCTTGCTGTACGATTTAACAACGCAAACCGGCGTCGGCATGCGCGCGGTTCTGTTTATGTTCGGCGCATATCTGCTGAGCATTGCGCTGCAAACCGTCTTTCGGCCTTTGTTTTTAAGCTATGTGTACGTCTGTTTGGGCGCACTGGCGCTGGAGGGATTGTTCGACTATCTTTTTTACATTTTGCTCAATGACGCCCTGCCGTTTCGCGTGGCGTTTATCAATATTATGCTGCCCCGCTTTTTATTAAGCGGTGCGTGGAGCTATGCGGTATATTATGTTGTTTACCGCTTTAATTTATCGCTTAAGCGGAGGGGCATCTTATGAAATTACGGGAAGGAAAAATCCGCTTTATCGTCATGCTGGCCGTCACGGTAATATTGTTCGGCAGCTTTATTGTTGCTCTGATCAATCTTCAAATCGGGCACGGCGCTTATTATAAGGAGCAATCCGAAAAGAAAATCTATTCTACCGAAACCATTGCCGCTGCCCGCGGTAATGTCTGCGACCGCAACGGAGAACCGTTAATCACCAATCGAAACGGATATAACATCACCATATCGCGGGCGCTCTTCACGCAAAGCGATCAAAACGAAGCCATTCTGGAACTGGTAAAGCTGCTGGACAACTATAAAACCGAACATAATGATACGCTGCCGATTACCAAAAAGGCGCCCTACCAATTCGATAACAGCAGCGACACCAAAAAAAATGCAATCAAAAAGCTGCTGAAGGCACATAAGCTTTCGGATACGGCAAGCGCGGAAGAATTGATGCAAACGCTTTGCAAGGCATACAAAATTCCCGAAGACTGGTCGGACGCCGATCAAAGAACGGCTGTGGGCGTGCGCTACGAAATGGAGCTTAGAGAATTCTCCATGTCCAACCCCTTTGTACTGGCCGAGGACGTTTCCATCGAAACGGTTGTGGCTTTCAGCGAGCGCAGCGTCGATTTCCCCTACATCACCATCGAAACCGCCGCATATCGGCAATATACCGACGCCACCATTGCCCCGCACATTTTGGGCCGTATCGGCAAAATTTACGCCGAAGAATATGCCGACTTAAAAGAAAAAGGCTATAAAATGAGCGATTTGGTCGGCAAAGAGGGCATCGAAAAGGTCATGGAGGATTCGCTGCGCGGCACCAACGGCTCCCGCCTGATCGAGCGCAACGCACGCGGAGAAGTACTGAATATTACCACAATCAGCGAACCCGTACAGGGTGACAACGTTATTTTAACCATTGACAAGCAACTGCAAATCACCACGCAGAATGCGCTGAAACAGGTCATCACTTCTCTTCAGGGTAGCCGTGAAACGGCAGACGCCTGCGCCGGTGCCGCCGTGGTCGTGCAGGTGAATACCGGCGAGGTATTGGCCAGCGCTTCCTATCCCACCTTTAATTTAAGCGAATACAGCAGTAATTACGCGGCACTTTCCAAAGATAAAAACAAGCCGCTCTATAACCGTGCTTTTCAAGGTACGTACGCCCCGGGTTCCACCTTTAAAATGGCGACGGCGACTGCCGTCTTGCAGGAAGGGATCGTCACCCCGACCACCAAAATCAAGGATCTCGGTATTTTTACCAAATATGCCGACTATCAGCCGAAATGTTGGCGCTATGACGATTACGGTCAAACGCACGGCTCCATCACCGTCAGTGAGGCGCTGCGCGACTCTTGCAACTATTTCTTTTACCAAAGCGCCGACGAGTTGGGCATTGACGCCCTGAACAACTATTGCATGCAGCTGGGGCTGGGCAGCAAAACCGGCCTGGAGCTGACCGAAAGCAGCGGCACGTTGGCCGGCCCGAAACACCGCAGCGAGCTGGGACTTTCCTGGTACCCGGGCGACACGTTGCAGGCCGCCATCGGCCAGTCGGACAACCTGTTCACCCCCGTTCAGCTGGCCACCTATCTGGCCACAATTGTTAACGGCGGCACGCGCTATAAAACGCACTTGGTTTCTGCCGTAACGGACGCCACCTCCGGGCGCAAGGTATTGGAAAACACGCCCGGCGTTGTCAACGAGCTGGACATTACGGCGCAAAACCGCGAAGCCATCATGCAGGGCATGTATCTGACCGCAGCGGAAGGTACCGCAGCCAATGTTTTTGCCGATTATCCCATTCATATCGGTTGCAAAACCGGAACGGCCACTGTTTCGTCCGGTACGGCGAACGGCATATTTGTGGCCTTTGCTCCGTATGAAAATCCGGAAATTGCCGTGGCAGTCGTTGTGGAGCACGGCGCACACGGAAACACCATTGCGCCGATCGCCCGACAAATCTTTGACACCTACTTTGCACAAAACGGTTACGGCGGTACGAAAATCGGCGTTGCCACTCTGCAGCCGTAATGCTGCCTTTTAAAAATCAAAGAGCCGACGTATGAAGAACAAAGCTTCTTCATACGTCGGCTTTTTTTCTCAATCGGCGCGCAGTGGTTTTGCAGGCGGGACTTTTTGCAGCTTTTGCGATTTTTAAGGCCGTGGGCAATATGGCCGCCTGCCTTAAAAATGTTGCCCTTTTGTCCGCAAAAAGCAACAACGCCCGGCACGACGGCTTATACAGTTTCGCGGTCGATATGAACATCCATCTGCGGATACGGAATGGCAATGCTATTATCATCCAATGCTTTTTTGATGTTTTCGTTCAGCGTGTAATAAACCTCCCAGTATTTTTCGGACGGGCACCAGGATTTTACAATAAACTCCAACGCACTATCCCCCATCTTATCCAAACGGCAAGTCGGCGCCGGATCTTTTAAAACGTCGGGCACGTCGGAAATAGCCTGCAAAATCGTTTGCTGCACTTTTTGAAGATCACTGTCATAGGCCACGCTGACGGATAAATCCACCCGCCTTTTGGCCTCGTAGGTGTAGTTGGTGATAGCGGCGGCGGTCAGTCCGCCGTTGGGCAGCGTGATGCGCCGATTATCGTACGTACGGATATGCGTATAAAATACGGTGATTTCCACCACCGTGCCCTCGCCGTCCGCTGTTTTAATGTAATCCCCGATTTTAAACGGACGGAAAAACAACAGCATAACACCGCCCGCCAGGTTGGACAAGCCGCCCTGAAGCGCCAAGCCGATCGCGACCCCCGCGCTGGCCAGCACGGTTACAAGCGAGGTGATCGGCAAGCCCATTTCACCGGCCGCGGTAATTAAAATCAAAATGCGCAGCGTAATTCCGATAAAACTGATCAAAAAGGAGGCAAGCGACGGTTCAAGTTTTGCATATCCCTTTCCCTTTTTAATGGTTTTTAACGCCCATTTTACCACCTTGAAACCGATGACAATAATCAATATGCCGATCAGTATTTTCAACACTGCCGACGCACTTTGATCCAGCAGTTTTTTAAATGTTTCTTCAAAATAGCCCATATTTTCTCCTCCGATTGATTGAAAAAACCAAAGAGCGGGACAGATCTTTTTCCGTCCCGCTCTTTTTTTCAAGTTCTCAGCGAACAAAGTCCTTTGCGCAAACCATGATTTTAACAATTTCCGCACGGGTGATATCGGCGTTCGGTTTAATATAACCGTTGTCACCGTTCACCAGTTTATAGGTTACTGCGGTTTGTACATAAACCTTTGCCCAAGAGGCAATTTTGTTTTTATCCTTAAAGGCATTGAGCACACCGGCCGAACCCTTGCTGGTATCCAGCTTGGCTGCCCGCACCATAACCGCCATAAACTCTTGACGAGTGATATTGGCCGTCGGATTAAACTTCTTGCCGGAGCCTTCCATAATGCCCTGTGCCGTCACAGCTTTTACGGCATTTTGCGCCCATTTGGCAATGGCTGCACTGTCGGTATAGGAAAGCTTCTTGTTGCTGTAAGCATTGGCGTTGATTCCCAGCAAGTTGCAAATGAAGATGGCCACCTCTTGCCGCGTCGCCTTGCCGTTGGGGTTAAAGGCAACCGTACCGTCCGACTGAGCGGAACCGGTGGTAATTCCCATTTGATATGCGGTGTTAATATAATTGGCCGCCCAGAATTTGGAGGAAACATCCGTAAATGTTGCTCTGAAGGAGCCGCTGGTGATCTTCACCACATAGCTGGCGCTCTGCCCTGCCTGAGAGGTGATATCAATATAATATACCGCATAGGGCTGCTTCAAGGGTTGCTCCAACGTGCAGGCGTTATGCGTAACCTCACTGGCATCCGTTCTGCTTGCCATCGTGGCGTTC
>CAKRPM010000059.1 GCA_934378025.1 uncultured Eubacteriales bacterium
GCACTTGCTCGTGCAGCTTGGTCAGCTCTCTGGCCAGCGCCATCGGCCGCTCGCCGCCGAAAATATCGCGCAAATCTTCCAGCGTTTTGATCAGGCGCTGCGGCGCTTCGTAAAAGAGCAGGGTGCGCTCTTCGTTTTTCAGTGCCTCCAGCCGCTTGATCCGCTCTTTTTTTACGGCGGGCAAAAACCCTTCAAAACAAAACCGTCCGGTGGGCAGCCCCGATAAAATCAAGCCCTCCACAAAAGCGCAGGGCCCTGCCACCGCGGTGACAACAATCCCGTTCTCGGTCAACAGCTTAACCAAATCCTCGCCGGGGTCGGAAATGGCGGGCATGCCCGCGTCCGTAACCAGCGCGCCGGTTTGTCCGTCGTTCAGCCGTGCCAGAATTTCCGGCCCGCGTGAGCGTTTGTTGTGTTCATGATAGCTGATCAGCGGCTTTTTGATGCCCAGATGATTCAGCAGCTTGAGGGTGTTGCGGGTGTCCTCGGCGGCGATGAAATCCACGGCTTGCAGCGTGTCGGCCGCTCGGGGGGAGATGTCGGATAAATTACCGATGGGCGTTCCCACCAAAAAAAATTCGGCTTGGTTCATAAGCTCTCCTCATAAATCGCACGGTATTGTGCCGAAAGGGTATGATCTTCGTTTTGCAGGGTGATTCGGCTGTGTCGGCAGGGGGGATTTTGCCCCTTTTGCGCCGCTGCCAAGAATAATGACGACGGGGTGGACGGCGTGGTGAAAACCGAGCGGATTTCACACAGTCCAAAACCGTATTTCTGAATTTTTTCCAGAATTTCCCGTTGCCGCATGCGGCGGTGAACCATGTAAAGCATACCCTCTTTACACAGCAAATAATGCGCCGCCGACAAAATGTCGTCAATATCGCATTTTACCTCATGCCGCGCGGCGGCAACCGCTTCGGAAGCGGGCAAAATGCCGCTGCCGTTTTTGTGATACGGGGGATTGACGCAAACGCTTTGAAATGTACCTGCCTCAAAAAAATCTGAAATTCTTTTGACATCGCCGCAATGCATGTCCAGCCGGTTTTCAAAGCCGTTTTCGGCGGCGCTGCGGCGCGCCAGCGCGCAGCTTTCGGGGTGAATTTCCAGCGCGGTGCATCGGGCGGCCTTTCGGCCGGCCAGCAACAGCATGGCCACGGCGCCGTTGCCGCTGCAAAGGTCGATGATCCGTCCGGTTTGCGGGGGGATCAGGTCATAAAGCAGTACGGCGTCCGTGCCGAAGCAAAACAAATCGCTGTCCTGCCAAAGGATGCTTTCGCCCAGCAGTGCGTCCCGTCGCAGCATGCCGCCATTCCCCCTTTTGCTCAAGTGATTGGTTCTTAGTATAGCACATCGGGCGGCTACTGTCAAACTGCACAAAATTGTGCCCGAAATTTTAGCAACATGTCACATTTTGCGCCGCACGCACAACTTTGTTATTGACGTACGCCCTAATTAGTATTATAATATATCTAACTTAGTTTGAGGAGGAAACACGGAGATGAAACTGTGGAAAAGTTTACTGGCTTCACTCCTGAGCATTCTCTTGATGTTGTCCATGGCGGTCAGCGCCCTGGCTTATACCGATGTCGGCGACGACAACAGTTATAAAGAGTACATCAAGATCGTGGACAGCTTGGGGTTGATTCCGGCAAATACTATGGGAGATTTTAACCCGGTCGGCTATCTTTCCCGCGGTGAAGCGCTGGTGACGGCTTATCGTATGGTCAGCGGCACCGAGGAGGGACTGGACGACTATCGGTCGGGCGGCCAACTGTTTGATGATGTGGACAGTGCCAATCCCTATTTCCCGTATGTGAACTGGGCGTATGACAACGCCTTGATCACCAATGAGATTGAGGAAGCGAAGTTCAGTCCGGCTGATCCGATCAGCGGCGCCGAGTTTTTGACCCTGTTTGTCAAGGTCGGCGGCATTGATATCGACGCGGTGCTTAACGGCAGCGGCGGTGAAGGCGGCGAGAGCGGTGAGAGCGGCGAAATGAGCGGCGAAGGCGAGAGCGCCGGGGAAAGCGGCGGCGACGGTGAAGGTACAACGACGGGGGAATACACCTATCCCGATTCCTTTATCGATGCGTCGATCGACTTTGCGGGCGATGTCACCGGGGATGAAACGGCCATTACCAGAGAAGTGGCGGCCATGACCATCGCGCAGCTGCTGTGGTATCAGGACAGCGATACCAACATCGATATGGCGACGCTGTATGACGACGCGGGCAATTACCTGAACTGTTTTGCCACACAGGTTTACGGTTTAAATAAGGTGGACCTTTCCATCCGCGCCACCAAAAACCGTACCATGGGGTACGAGTTTGAAGGGGACGTGCTGCTCAGCAACGGTTCGGTGTTGACCACGGATGAGGATTTGTCCCGTTACATCGGGCATCCGATTTCCATTACATATCGGGATACCGATCGTTCGGGCACCTTGACGGAGGACGAAAGCATTATTGACTATACCGTCAACTCCCTGATGATTCTGGAGCCGGCGCTGGCCGATATTACGCTGACCAACTATACCGAGTTTACCGTCAGCAGCATCGGTTTGTCCTTTAATATTACCAATGCTACTAAATTCTATTATAATGACGAGCTTTGGAGTGAGGACGCACTGCTTAATCTGGTAACGATTGCAGGCGGCACGGGCAATACGGCGGTTATCAGCAACCGTCCGAACATGAAATTTACCGTGGTTCCCTCCGAAATTGCCGACGCGGAGAGCGGTGTTACGCTGGTGCTGGAGCTGTTTGTGGAAGAGCATCATCCCGCGAAGATCGTCGACATTACCAACGGCGTGTATACTTTGTACGATTATTATAATAGAGGCACGGACAAAGAATATCAGCAGTTCAGTACATCCAATATTAAGTTTATGACCTCCGGTACCTCCGTGGGCGATTATGTGAATTTCTACACCTCCAACGGCACTTGCTACATTTTGGAGGGATCGGCGAAAAAGACGACCATCAAATCCATCGGCACCGGCAATGTGCTGACGCTGGCCGACGATACGGTGGTGACGCCGCATCAGCTGTTCCGCAGATCCAACACCATGCCTGAAACGGGCAAAGAAGTGGTGGTAATTACCGAGGATGTGCTGGGAACGTATTACCTCGGTTGGGAATATCCGGTTTCGCTTGAAAAACTGCCGGCGTTGGTACGCGATTATACCGAGCAGGGCGATACGGTGCTTTATAAGGTTTATGACTGCGCCAGCAAGAGCGAGATGGATCTGAGTGTCAATGTGGACAATATCGCCGCAGGCACCGCCATCGAGGAAGGCGAGTTTATCTACTACAGCAAAGACGGCGACGGACAGTACGCCATTGAGCGCGCCAATGTTTCCGATAAGGTGAAACTGGGCGTTGAAACGGACGAATACTTCGTCGAGTCTTCCACCGGAAAGATTTACAAGAAGAGCAAATACTATTACGGAAACCTCTACACCGATACCTTTAAAGAGGATTATTATAAGATGATTTTGGATGTTTCCGGCAATGTCTTGGCCCTTGAGTAAAAAAATTCATCTCCGAAAACTATAAAAAAAGAGCCGCACAATTTCGTGCGGCTCTTTTAATTTTTCTTAATCTGACGAAAATTGTAGATTTTTTAAAAGAGTTGTGGTAGAATGATAGCGTTGCCTTCTGCCGATGGATCAAACGCAGGGTTTTGCAATGCGTTTCGGCGGGACCCTCGTAAATAAAACGGGGCGCGCTGCCAAAAATATTTGTATGGCAGCCAGCACGGAAGGCGCCGCAAAACAGGAAAAAACAGCCTTGGGCAATTTCTGTTTTGTATTTTTGTCTCGGAAGGACCCGGTGAATTTTATGAAAAAAACCTGTGCCCTGTGGCGCTTGGTGCCGCTATATACATTGGTGCCGTTGATTTCCATGGTGGCGGTCAACGCCGTAACCTATTACGCCACCAGAATTTTGACAACCGATATGTACCATCATCATATTACGCTGAGCGTGGATGGGCACATTCCGTTTGTCAAAGAATTTATTATTATTTATGTGCTGGCGTATCTGCAGTGGGGCATCGGCTTTGTGCTGACAGCGCGGGAAAGCCGCGCGGTGTGCTACCGTTTTATCAGTGCCGAGGCTGTGGCAAAGCTGCTGTGTATGCTGGTATTTCTGGCGTTTCCCACCACCATGCAGCGGGCGGATGTGACCGGCCAGTTGGTGGGCAGCGATTTTTGCAGTATGTTGACGCGCCTGATTTACGCAAGCGATCGACCGGATAATCTTTTTCCGTCCATTCACTGCTTGGAAAGCTGGATTCTCTTCCGCGCTTCGCTGAAAATGAAGAAAACCGGCAAAGGATATCGGATCTTCAGTTTTGTGTTTGCGCTTTTGGTGTTTGCTTCCACCGTGCTGGTCAAGCAGCATGTGGCGGTGGACATTCTGGGCGGCGTGGCCGTGGCGGAAATCGGATTGTGGCTCAGTGATAAAATCGGCGCCGGCCGCATATATAAACGCATTAACGATCGATTGAAAGTGTAGTTGTATGAAGAAAGATACGAGTAAAAAAGAAGGGCGCAAAAAGCTCATTTGGTCGCTGGTCTTTGTGGGCATTGCCCTGTTGACCGTTTGGACGGTTGCCTCGCAGAGCAAGGGGTTTTCCTTTGCGGAATTTCAAAGCTATCTGAAAGGTGCTTCCGCGGGCTGGATGGCGGCGGCGGTGCTGTGTATGTTCGGCTTTATTTTCTTTGAGGGCGCGGCCGTTCTGACCATTTGCCGCGGATTCGGCTTTTCTCCGAAAAAGCGCGGCGGGTTTATTTACGCGGCGGCGGATATCTATTTTTCCGCCATCACCCCTTCCGCCACCGGCGGGCAGCCGATGAGCGCTTATTTCATGATGAAAGACGGTATTCCGGGGCTGGTGGTCACGGTGGCGCTGGTGCTGAATTTGGCCATGTATACGCTGGCCATCGTGGTGATCAATGTGCTGAATTTGCCGTTTGCGGCGGATGTGTACGCCTCGTTCGGCCCGCTGTCCCATATTTTAATCGGACTGGGGACGCTGGTGCAAATTGCGCTGGTGGTGCTGTATGTTTTCTGTCTGAAAAACGGCTCGCTCCTGCGCCGCGCCGGCAATTGGGGCATTAGGCTGCTGGCACGGCTGCATCTTTTGCGGCAGCCGGAGCAAAAACGGCAAAAACTGCAGGAAAAAATGGACCAATATGACGAGTATGCCCAAATGATCAAAGGACGGCCGATGATGGTCGTGCGCGCATTTGTGTTTAACTTGCTGCAGCGGGCGTGCATTATTGCGGTGTCGGTGTGCTGCTTTATGGCGACGGGCGGCAACGGTGCGCTGGCGGCGAAGATTTGGGGCGTGCAAAGCTGCGTGACCATGGGGTCGGTTTGCGTGCCGATTCCCGGGGCTATGGGTGTGACCGACTATTTGATGTTGGACGGTTTCGACGCATGGATTTCCGCGCAAAGCGCCGCCAACTTGGAAATGCTCAGCAGAGCGCTTTCCTTTTATATATGTGTATTGATTTGCGGAATTTCGGTTTTCGTGAAATTCCTGATTTCCAAACGGAGGGAAAAGTAATGCTTGGTTTTTATGACTATACTGTGGTGCTGACCTATTTGTCGCTGGTATCCGCGGGCGCCGGCATCTTTATCACGCTCAGTGGCAACGGCCATCCGTACATCGGGGCGCTGTGCTTGCTGATTTGCGGCCTGTGCGACGCGTTTGACGGCCGCGTGGCGCGCTCCAAACCCGATCGGACGGAGGCGCAAATTCGCTTCGGCATCCAGATCGATTCGCTGACGGATTTGGTGGCGTTCGGCGTGCTGCCCGCCTGTATCGGCGCGGCCATGCTGCGGCTGTCGCCGCTGCTGCGCGTTTGGAAAGGCGCGTTTGCTCATTCCGCAAGCGGGGCGCTGTTGGTCGGCTTTTTCTTTACCATTTTGATTTTGTACGTTTTGGCGGCCATGATTCGCTTGGCGTATTTTAATGTCAGTGAGGAGGATCGGCAACATAACGAAAGCGGTGCGCGCAAGTTTTATCTGGGATTGCCGGTTACCTCCGCGTCGCTGATTTTTCCGACCTTGCTGTTAATTCATTATTTGGTGAAAACCGATTTGACGCCGATGTATTTTTCGGCGATTGCATTGACCGGGGCGGCGTTTGTAACGCGCTTTCCCGTGCGTAAGCCCGGACTGCGCGGCATTTTAATCATGATCGGCATCGGAGCGCTGGAATTTGCGCTGATGGTGCTGTGCAAAATCACAAAATGGTAGAACAGCAAAGCGCCGCGCTGCGCTTTTTATACCAAACCGTGCCGGGGCGGTGGCTGTTGCGCCCGTTGGTCAGCCGCTCGGTGTCAAAGGCGGCGGGCAGGTTTTTGGACAGTCGGCTGTCCCGTCCGTTGATTGCGCCTTTTGTGCGCAAAAACGGCATTGACCTTTCGGAATTTGAATGTAACTTTCACAGCTTTAACGATTGCTTCAGCCGTAAAATCAAGGCGGGGCGCCGCCCGGTGGTAATGGATCCGCAGGCATTGATTGCGCCGTGCGACGGACTTTTAAGCGCGTTTCGCGTGGAAAAGGGAACTGTGCTTGCGGTCAAACAAAGCCGCTATACCCTCGATTCTTTGTTGGGCGACCCCACGCTTGCCGAAAACTATCAAAACGGCCGGTGCCTTGTTTTTCGCCTTTGCGTGCAGCATTATCATCGGTATTGCTATGTTGACGGCGGTCATAAGGGCGAAAATGTCTTTTTGCCCGGAAAATTGCATACCGTGCGCCCGATCGCCTTGGCGCAAAGACCCGTGTTTATCGAAAACTGTCGGGAGTATACGGTGATTGACAGTCCCGTCTTCGGCCCGATGGTGCAGATGGAGGTCGGGGCGATGCTGGTGGGAAAAATCCAAAATTATGCCGGATCGGGCACAGTGGTGCGCGGTGCGGAGAAGGGGCGCTTTTTGTACGGCGGCAGTACGATTATCGTATTGCTCAAAGAGGCCGCCCTGCGCCCGGATATTCTCAAAAACAGCGCCGACGGTACGGAAACTCCGGTAAAACTGGGGGAGCGTATCGGTGCTCGTGAATAAAAAAGCTTTTTTCGCCCGTTCATTTTTTGGACGGGCGATTCTTTTTTTCTCCGCCGACGCCTTTTCCCGCAAGCCGACGCCTTTTCCCGCAAGCCGACGCCTTTTCCCGCAAGCCGACGTTTTTTCCCCGCAAGCGCGCGGTGCTGTTCGGGCAAGCGGGTGTTTTTCAGCGGAATTTTTTGAAAAAATATTGCCGCAGCGCCGCCATTTTAAAATTTTTGCCGCGCGGCGGATTTTCTGTTGAAAAATTTGACCCGCTGTGATACAATAAAACCAAAGATCCGACTTGACGCTGTTTTGACGGCGCTTTTTGATATGGAACGGATCGAGCGAACAGAAAATCAAACGTGTCCTTAGGCGCCGAACCGATGGGCATAGGCGTGATTTTTATAAAAAAGCGGGGAGCCGCCGCAAGGCGGTTTTTTAAAAACAAAGCGGTTAGCATATTCTAACCGATGCTTTTGCGGGTTGAAAAACAAAATGCAAGTTTAATGGACAGTTAG
>CAKRPM010000060.1 GCA_934378025.1 uncultured Eubacteriales bacterium
GTTGCCGGCAATTCCGGTGATAATCTTCACAAAAACTTTGCCGATGGCTTTGCCGGTACGCAGTACCCACTCGCCGATCATACAAATGGTTTGAAAAATTCCGACGGTAATCAGCTTTTTGCCGATGCGGTAAACCTTCAAAGCAGCCTTTTCAATATAGTAACCGATGCCGTAAATCAGCACGATAATCACTTTAAATATCATCGTGACGGTGAAAAGAACTTTGTTTTGCGTCGCCAGTTTATTCAGTTTTTTCTCTTTTTGCAGACGGATTTGATCCATACGGAAAGCCCCTTTCAAAAAGTTACAAAACGGTAACAAACATTAATAGTTTACCCCATCTATATGAAAAATGCAAGTGTTTTTTCAAAATGTTTACAAAATAAATACAAAATTTATTACCGAATCCCGGGGCAGGTTTGTAAAAATTCGCGAATATATTGCTCGATGACGGCGCATCCGCCCGCCCGATTGCTTTCGATATTGATGGGCAAAACAGGGTCGTGAACCGACAGGCGCATCAGGCACCAGCCGTCGCCGTGTTCTTTGTCAAAATTCACTCGTACGCCTTCAAAGCTCGGCTTCTCAACCGTGCCGAATTGTTGGATATATGTTTCAAAATCCGTCAGGGTTTGTTGTCCGTAGGCTTTAAAATCTTCCTCAGTAATGGTCGGACGAATTTCCATGGCCTCGGCCGCCTCGGGCAGAGATTTGATTTTATCGGAGAGTTGGCCGCCCTTCGCCGCGGCGCAAAGCAAGCGAACAATCAGATACGCGCCGTCGTCCAGATAATGATTTTCTTTTAAGGCGGCGTGACCGCTTGTTTCAATGGCAAGCGGCGCGCAAATGCCCACGGATTCCAGACGCTTTGCCTCATCGATTACGTTTTTGTAGCCGCGTTTAAAGCGGTGGTGCTTTCCGCCGTGAGCTGTAATAAATTCGCTCAGTCCCGTGCTGGTGACCGAATCGGTCACCACGGTAATGCCGGGCTGTTCTTCCAGTAAAATGGCGCTGATCAAAGCGATTAAACGATTGGAATTGATTTCTTTGCCGGCTTGATCAACAAGGCCGGCACGATCGCAGTCGGTATCAAAACAAATGCCGAAATCTGCACCGGCGGCGCGAACAGCCGCGGCTGTCGCGTCCATGGCCGCTTTGCTTTCCGGATTGGGGATATGCACGGGGAAGGTGCCGTCCGGCGTGAGGTTCACCGAGCCCGTGGTATCGGCACCCAACGGCGCCAGTACCTGCGAGGCAAAAAAGCCACCCATGCCGTTTCCGGCGTTGACAATAATTTTCAGGCCGGCAAACGGTTGTGATTTTCCGGTGCGCTCACAAATGATCTCGCGCAGACTTTGGCTGTACGGTGTCATAATGTCGTAGGGAAGTATGGCGCCGCCCTCGACGTTTTCGGGTTCTTGCTCGGCATATTGAAGAATTACCGCAATGTCCGCACCTTCCAAGCCGCCCTCTTTGGTAAAGAATTTCAGTCCGTTGCGTTCGGGGGGCAGATGGGAGGCAGTAATTTCTATTGCGCCGTCACAATCCGCTTGCTGCGTCGCAAAGAACATGGAAGGCGTTGTGGCGTCTTGGCAGTTCAGCACGGTGTTCCCTGCGTTTTTCAGCGCCCGGCAAACCGCTTCTTGCAAATCGGGCGAGCTTTTTCGGCAATCGGCACCGACGGCAATGCGCAGGACGGTATGACCGGTTTTCTCTTGCAGCCAGCGGGAAAATGCACCGGCACAACGCCCGGCAATTTCCGGAGACAACGTAATGTTGTCGCCCAATGCAACCCCTCGGATATCGGTGCCGCTTTTCAGATGGGAATATTTCATAAATAAGTTCCTTTCTATATTTAATAAAGTCGGGTCAGCACGACCGCAATTTCATTGCGGGTAATGGGGCTGTTGGGACGAAATCCCTTTTCATCCCCGGTGAAAATGCCGAAAGCCGCCGCATGATGAATGGCGCTTCGCGCCCAGGAGGGGAAGGCGCCCTGATCGGAAAACGATACGCCGCCGTTAAATCCGGCAAGATCCGGCAAAAAGCTTTCGATGGATTTGCAGACTTCCGCGCGGGTAATATTGCTTTGCGGATAAAAATAGCGTTGCTTGCCCACGGTAGAGCCTTGCATAATGCCCAGCGCGTACGCGGCTTTGACATAACCGAGCGCCCATTTCGGAATTTTGTTTTGATCGGCGTAGGGCAGTTTGACTTTTGAATACGCGGAAACATTGACCTTTTTCATGCGAATCAGTGTTGCGCAAAATTCGGCGCGGGTCATGTTTTGATTGCCGTGGTAGCGATTGTTATCGCCCTCCACCAGCTTGTTAAGGCGGCAATAGTTAATGTAGTCCGTTGCCCAGTGACCCGCTTGAACATCTTTAAAATAAGCGGTCGGCTGATAGCTCGCATTGGGCAAAAGGCTGTATGCACGCATACGGTTGCCGGCGGTGTCCGCTGCTTCGTAGGTGACTTTGCTGATTTTTGTAGAGAGCGATGAGTTCAGCTTATAGCTGCTGGCAGACGCTTTATAATTGTTATTGATGAAAATTTCATAGCTTGCGTTATCGATGCCCTGTCCCCAAGCGTTATCCGAGGCTTTCATCGACAGTGTTGTGCCTTTGGCCGCCTTGGCGTTTTTGGCGGTTTTGACGGTGACGGTGGGGGCGATTTCATCCTTGGAACCGTCGGAAAAGCAGAGCATGGCATTATCCAAATAAACCGTACCGGCACGTTTTCCGCTCCCTCGGGTCAGGCTGAATCCGGTAAAGCGGACCGCAGTGGACGGAATGGAAAAACGTAACAAGCGGTATCCGTCGCCGCTCAGCCGTCCGCTCGGCGAGAAAACGGTAGCGCCCGTTTTGGTTTCATACATGGCACGGATGGAAATTCCGCTGCTTAGGCCGTTGGCCTGCACGGAAACGGCCGCCGCATTTTGCGGCAGATCGGTTTTGTTCAGCGCAATGCGGAGTTCACTGCTGCTGCCGGCGGATAAATCATAGGTAAGTTTACCGCAGGCAATGCCGCTGTACTCCGCGCCTTTGTTTTTCCAGAGGGTAAAGCTGCCGGTGGCTCCGTTCAGCCGCGTCGGCGCATGAACGCTGTGCTCAAAGTTCTCAATTAACTTGTCCGGTGTGACGTAACTGACCAATGCCAGACTGTTGGCCACCGGACGCTGCGCGCCGTCGGAAGGCGTGTTTCGCACGGTTATGGCGCCGCTCGGCGTGTTTCGGGCGGCAATGGTGGAGGAGCCGCCGCCGTCAAAATTGATCGCATTTGTATACCCCATATTACGCAGCGTCTGTGCGGCGTTGACCAGCGGCATACCGTGCAGATAAGAGCCGCTTTTGTTATCAAATACAAAAAAGCCCATGGTGCCGTCATCTTTTGTGGCGACAATGGTGCGGGCGGTATAAAGCCCTTTGATATCATTGTCCAGCGGCGAAAAAACCAGGTTGCCGGACTTGATCAGTTGATCGCCGCCGCGTAAAGCATTTTGTACATCATTCCATTTCCCGGTGGTTTCCGCCAGAGAGATCACGGCAATGTCTCCCCGTTCGGCCGCGCTTGCCAAATTTTTAATGCGGTGCTGCGGCCCGATCAAATAAATGTGACCTTTTTGCAGCTTGCACTGCTTTGCCTCGGCCGTGGTGAACCGCTTATAGCTTGACAATTTTGCGGTCAATGTACCGCCGACGGTTTGACTGCCGCTTTGCTGTTTGAAGTCCAGCACAAAATAATTGTTACCGGGATAGGTGGTGTCCCACTTGGCGTAGCTTCCGTAATCGCCGCTGAGCATCCACAAGCCGTAATGGCTGTAGGGCAACTGATTAAATGCGTCGATACTTTCGCTGACGGTGCCGCATTCAACGCTTAAATCAAAGTGCGGTATATCGATGATGCTTTTGCCGTCAGCTTTAATGCCGAGCGAGTAGAATTTCCAATTATTGCCCTTTTTGCCGGCATCTTTTTGATAGTCGTTGGTGGAAAGCAGCTTGCCGTTTTGAATTTGCAAGCCTTCCGCGTTGCCGTAACTGTTAAAAAAACCGCCGTTAATTCCGCCGATGACCTGACCGGAGGTCTTATACTGATTTAAATGTGAGGTCAGCGTATTTTTTGCAATGTTACTGCCGGAATTTACCAAGGTCGGCATTAAAGCGGCACCGGGTTGAAATTCCAGCGATTGAATAAAACCGGTGTGACTGTCGTAGCTTCCTTTGTAGCTGTTAATGTCCACACTGCCGTAGGCAACGGAGGTGGTGGCAACAGACTGAATACGCATAGAGGCCACGGCGGCGCTTGCCGCAAAACAAAGCCCCTGTACAAAAAGCGCCAAAGCGCAGCAAATACTGATAAAACGAATATTTTTGCGAGATTTCATTGTAAAGCTTCTTTCTTAATTTGAGCGGTGATCATGCGTTCATGACCGCCGAGATCTTTATGTATTTTCACGTTCTCCAAATCGGTAAACAGCGCCGCAGCGGGGCGGGTGGTGTCATATCCGGCTTCGGCGATGATATAACCGCCGGGTTTGACCACTTTGCGCCAGCTGTCGGCCAGTGCACGGTAAAAAGTAAGCCCGTCCACACCGCCGTCCAAAGCGGTGACCGGTTCGTTTTTCACCTCGTCGGAAAGGGTAGGCAAATCTTCTGTTTTAATATATGGGGGATTGCACAAAATCATGTCGAACATCCCCGGGGGGAAGTAAGCGTCTCCGGGTTCCAACATATCGCCCTGTACAATATGTGTTTGTGCTTCAAGACCGTGCAGCGCCGTATTGCGTGTTGCGGCATCAATGGCCTTGCGGCTGATGTCAAAGAGCGTTATGTCCGATTGCGGCAGCAGTTTGCCCAATGTCAGCCCGATGCAGCCGCTTCCGCAACATAAATCCAAAATGCGCGCCGTCGGGTTTTCTTTTAAAATCGGCAGGGCAAAATCAATCAGCAGCTCGGTGTCGCTTCGGGGAATTAAAACGCCCGGCAGCGTTAAAAACTCCAGACCGTAAAACTCCCATTTCCCGAGCAAGTATTGAAGCGGTATGCCCTCGGTTCGCTTGGAAATGTCTTTCATGTAGGCGTCAATCAGTGCGGGGTCGATTTCCCGCGCCACGCCCAACAAAATGTCGCCCCTTGTGCAGGGAATGTATTTATTCAGCAGATAAAACGCCTCATCATGCGCGTTGGGAATGTTGCGCTCTTTTAAGATGATTTCGGCGTTTCGCAGCACATTACGCAGGGGTTGTTTCATCAGCTTGCTCCTTTTCCGTCTCCGGTTGAATCAACTCGCCCGTCGCCGTAACCTCCAGCTGACGATCCGTCGGATAATCCTCCAAGACGCCCTTCAGCGCGACAATGGCAATTTCCAGCTGTTTTGAATCGGGTTCTTTGGTGGTCAATCGCTGGAACCAAAGCCCCGGCGCGGACAAAATCCGGGTAAACGTATTGTCATGACGGCCGGCAAAGCGAATACATTCATAGGCCAGGCCCAGCATCAACGGAATTAACAAAATCCGCACGGCGGCGCGCATCAGCGGCGAACTGACCGTGATGAAACTGGAAATTACAATGCTGACCAGCAATACCAAAAACAAAAACGAGGTGCCGCAGCGCGGGTGAAACCGCTTAAATTGGGCAGCATTTTCCGGCGTGAGCTCTTTGTGATGCTCAAAACAAAAGATAGTTTTATGTTCTGCGCCGTGATATTGAAAGACGCGTTTTATGTCGTTCATTTTGGAAACAGCCAGTAAATAGAGGAAAAACACCGTCAGCTTGATAACGCCCTCGCCGACCGAGGTGATGATGCGGCGGGCAAGCGCTCCGAGCGCATCAAAATGCGGAAAAAGTCCCTCAATAAAGCTGACCAAAAATGTCGGCAATGCAAAAAACAGCGCAAGTCCTATGGCAAGCCCCAAAATCATGGCAACGGCGGAAAGAACCGCCATGCCCGCTTTACCGAGCAAACGATCCAAGAATTTTTCGAACTTTGTTTCGGGCGGCGCTTCCTCGGCCAGATCGCTCATGGCCACATCCGCCGAATACATCATGGATTTATAACTGAGCATCAGTGACTGAATAAAGCTGACAATTCCGCGCAGTATGGGAATTTTCGGAATGATCCTCATCGGTCTTGCGTTTCGCTCGACCTTTAAAACAATGCCGCCGCCCGATTTGCGAACGGCAATGGCGGTTTTTTGCGTCGAACGCATCATTACGCCTTCAATCAGCGCACTGCCGCCGATGGAGGTGTATTTTATTTTTTCTTTCATGCCAATCCCTCATTTTTCTAAAACTAAACTTTATAATAACACAATTCTTCGGGCAATACAATATGTTCCGGGGAGATTTAACAATTATTGGGCGCCGACAATTGTCGGCGCCCAACACTATAATTATAACACATATTTCGGGCGCATACTGCCCAAACTTTTATTACTTTTTTTGTGAAGTTTGCGAATATACAAATTGTATCTTTTGTGATAGACTGAAACCAGAAAAAGAAAGGAGGACCTCCACCGATGAGAGAAGAACCACCGGCAATAACAATTCTCTGAAAAGAAAGGGGTGAGTCCAAAAGTTTACGTAGTTTAAAATCGGAATTCTTTATACGACTTGTTTGTATATAAACGCTGAAAAACCAGTTTTGTTGAATACACGGAAAGGGATACTCCGATGTTTTAAGAATTTTATGCCGAGCGGAAAAAGCCGGCGGAAAAGCATAATATAAACGGAAGCGGGGCGATGCAGGTGCATCGCCCCTTGTGATTGATTTAAAAAAAGTCTGCCGCGAAAAGCGGCAGGCTTTTTTGTATTCGTAGGACAACCACTGGCTTTGCCAGTGGGAAAAAAGCTTTAGCTATGGACAGAATAAAAACTCCTTGATATATTTGAAGTTGAGGTTCGCCAACCCAACAAAAATATATCAAGGAGGTCCTAACCATGAAAGAGAAGGACATAAATAGTTTAGAACATACTAAGTGGAGATGTCAATATCATATTGTATTTGCAGCAAAATATCGTAGACAAGCAATATATAGAGAGATAAAACTGGACATAGGAAAAATTCTGAGAAAATTATGCGAACAAAAAGGTGTAAATATAATAGAAGCCGAAGCGTGTCCTGACCATATTCATATGCTTATAGAAATACCGCCTAAATACAGCGTAGCACAAATAATGGGGTTTCTAAAAGGTAAGAGCAGTCTTATGATTTTCGACAGACACGCAAATTTGAAGTATAAATATGGGAACCGTCATTTTTGGGCAAGAGGATATTATGTGGATACCGTAGGACGCAATAAAAAACAAATAGCGGAATACATAAGGAACCAATTGCAAGAAGATGAAATGGCAGACCAGATGAGCATTCAAGAATATATAGACCCGTTTACGGGTAGCAAGACAAAGTAGGCTAAATAAAACACCCCTTTAGGGGTTGCCCGAAGAAGTAATGCGGTTGGCAGAACCTTTCGGAGCCCCTTTAGGGGTGTGGCCTGTAAAATGCCCTTCTAGGGCTTATTCAAGCCTCCGGCTTTGCCGGAGGTTGTGACTAT
>CAKRPM010000061.1 GCA_934378025.1 uncultured Eubacteriales bacterium
ACGTATGTACCGTTAAATTTGTTATACTGAAATTCACCGCATACCATCACTTCCTGGTGCGAAAGCTTATGCGTATACGGCAAATAATAGCTTGCCATTTTTTCCACCAACGCCTTGGGAATCCGATAGTTCTGATCCCCATCGCCCATCGCCAAAATGCCCTGCGAATTGTTCAGCGAAATGGCCTGCCAAAGGCCGAAGCTGATGATGTACTGATCGTCCAGATCATCCGCCTTTTTAAATTCCGGCACATCCTGCATCACCAAATTGGACAGCAGCACCTGAAAATAGCCCTCGCTGTCCTCTTTTTCGGCAGACAGTGCGTCGCTCAGCGCGGAAGCCGCCGAAATACTGGCGGTATCCACCCCGGCGGAATAGACGTTTTTGGCGTGAAAAATGCTGACGATGCCGCCGATCAGTTCCACCAAAAACCAGACCACCAGCGCGATAAACGCAAGTCCGATGCAAAATGTCAGTGCCATGTGCCCCTTGGAGGGGCGCTTTGTGTTTTCCATTGTTTATTTTCCGCTCCTTTTGAAAGAATACAGCGTTGTGCTTTGAAAGGTTTCTCCCGCTTTTAAAACGGTTGACGGGAACGAGGAATGGTTGGGCGAATCGGGATAATGCTGCGTTTCCAGGCAAAACCCTTCAAATTTTCCATATCCCTTTTCCTTGCCGGCCGCCGCCTTGCCCGCGTCAGTCGAAAGACAATTGCCGGTATACAGCTGCACGCCCGGTTGGTCGGTAAATCCGGTCAACGTAATGCCGCTCTTGGGCGAAAAGGCCGTGCAAAACGGGCGAAGCCCCGTGCCGTCAATACAAAAATTGTGATCATATCCGCCGCCCAGCATCAATTGCCGCTCAGGATCGGCGATATGCGCGCCGATGGCTGTCGGCGCACGGAAATCAAACGGCGTACCCGCCACACTCCAAAGCTCGCCGATGGGAATTAAATCGGCGTCTACCGGCGTAATTTCCGAGGCGGATAACGTCAGCACCGTATCCAAAATATCTCCGCTGCCCACGCCGCCGAGATTAAAATAAGCATGATTGGTTAAATTGATCGGCGTATCCTCATCGCTCACGGCGCTGTACGCAATGCCGAGCGTATCATCCTTCACGGAAAAGCGAACGCTCAGCGTCACCGTACCGGGATAGCCGTCGCCCTGATCGGTCACACTGAGTGTAATTTCATCCTCCCGATGGGAGGTTACCGACCATTTTTTAAAGCAAACGCTTTTCTGTCCGCCGTGCAGATGGGTCTTGCCTTTTTCGTTGCAATCCAGCTGAAAGTGTTTGCCGTTAAGAGTGAATTTTCCGCGGGCAATTCGATTGGCGTACCGCCCCACCGTTGCGCCGAGGTATCCTTCGTTTTGCTCGTAATGGGCAATGTTGTCGTACCCCAGCACCACATCGGTGCCGTCAAAGATCAACGATTGGAGCGTCGCGCCCTCATCTAAAATATAAGCGCTCAGTTTCCCGCTTGAAATCTCATAACGGGTAATTTCCTCCCCCAAACGATTTTTCCCGAATGTACTTGTTTGCATACTGCTCTCCGTTCCGCCGCCCTCGCGGCATAAATTTATAATTTTCTCCGTCGCCGTTTGTCGGCACTGCGACTGAATTTCATTTTCTAAAAGTTTTTCACGATCGGTCAATCAAAGACGGGAATGACAAATTCAATGGCCGTATTCAGCGTTCCGCCCGCGGCATGCGCCCGATAGCAACCTGCGGCGTCCAGCTTCGGGGCGGTAATATCCGTCATATACTGTTGCCATTTTCGTCCCGGTACAAAACTGTATTTTATAAAATACGGCGTATATTGCTGCACCATAATATACTGATCCTTGATCCATGAAGCGCCCTCTACAATGGCAATGCGCTGCGAGTTCCAGTTGTGGCTTTTGGCAAAGGCCGCACCCTGAATCGGGTTGGAATCCACCGCGCCGATGCCGTAGAAATTATAGTACCCCTCATATCCCGCGCTTTGTCCCTTGGCAAGGCGGCTGGTGCCGCCGCCGCTTTCCACCGAGGCACGTGCGGCAATAAAATATGGGGAAAGCCCCGCAATACGACCGGCCTCCATAAAGCAAGCGGCATAATAGTCCGCACTGAAGAGCGCCTCGTCGCGCTGCGCCCAGACGGCGCCGATGCCCTTGCGCGTATAAATCCCCTCTTGATACACCTGCTTTTCAAACATAAAGATGTCCCGCTCGTTTAAAAAGTTTTCGGGGTTCATATAATAGCGAATTTCGCTCTCTTTCGCGCGCCGCCAGCCGCCGCCCGTATCGATAATGGGCGATTGCCCCAGCTCTGCGCTGACCGCCTCGCTCAGGGTACTGCCGACGCGCACAAAGGTAAATTTCCAGTTCGGGTGCTGCCGACTCAATCGTGTGATTGCGTTTTTATAAGCGCTCGGCACCGTGCATTTTTGATAACCGTCAAACACATCCGCCTGCCGAACCCAACCGATTTTTCCGCTGCCGTCCAACAATTCCGCCCGCAAAAATCCGTTTTGCACATTGCCGTAGCACAGCACTTTTTCGCCCGCGCCCAGTGACGCCAGCTGCTTGCCCGTCCCCAGCGCATCGCTTTGCAGCGTTGTGGCGCGTCGGGTAAAGGCAATGTCCACGTCATATCCGTTGCTGTCGGTGATCACCAAGGTCAGCTTCCGTTTGTCGGAACCGTTTTCCACAACAATTTCAATGGTGTTTTTCCCGGCGTGCAGCGGAATATTCTCCCCTTCTTTAAAGGTATATTTGGCGCCCGAATACGTCAACAGCGTCATGCTGACCCGCCGCTTTCCGACCGCCTGCACCTCCACGATTTGTTTGTTCTCCAGTCCTTTGCAAACCGCGGTATAATAGGCGTCGCTGTCAGAGGACCAATCGGCTTTGGAAGAGATTTTAAAGCCGAATGTTTCCAGTCCCAACAGCTGCACGTCCACATACGAAAACTGAACCGAATACTTGGAAAGCGACGCGTCGCCGTCCACGGTCCGAATCCCCAGCGCATACAGATTTTCCAGCCCGTACAACACAATTTTTTCTTTGGAGCCGCGCTGCCTTGTATACCGTCCGATCAGATTTTTGTTCCGATCATACGCCAAAATCTGCAAATCCGCGTCCACACCGTCAAGGGTCATGGCAATCGCGTCCGTTTCATCGGAAATTTCTTCGGATACCGTAAAGAAATCCTCGTCGCCGTAATAATCGAATTTACCGGAATACTGCCGATTGATTTCCACATTTGTCATGTTTTGCCGCCACTCATTGTCATCGCGGTAAAAGGTCATGCAAATCGGCTGATCGGTCGGCGCGCCGGTCAGCTTTAGCACATATTCCTGCGTGGTCTGACCGTGATGATAAAGCTGCAGCGTCTTTTCGCCCGCATGCGCAACACGCACACCGACCTTATTGTGCTGACTGTCATACAGCTCATAGCTGAAATTGGACGGAATTTGCTCAAAAAACAAGCTGACAAATTCATTATCCGGCACAAAATGAAGATACACGCTCTCCCCCGCGCGGCCGAAACGGATATATTGTTTCTGTGAAATGCTGATAAAATACGGATGCGCCTGATCGCCCTCAAACGCGTTGCGCTGACACAAGCGAACGGCGTCCTGCGTTGAAAACCGACCGCCGTCGGCGTCATAAAACCATTTTCCGTTGTCGGAAGAACCGATGATATTCACATTTTGCCCGGCCGATAACGTTTCAAGGCTGCCGTCCTTTTTTTCCAGCGTCGTATCCTGCAAAATCACAGCCTTTCGTACCGTAAGATCGCTGTCAAAGCGCACCACCTCAGGCGTGGTTTTTTTAATTTTTACCGTATCCCCGAAAGTATGTAAAAAAGGCGGTGCCGTTTGGCTTTCCAAACGAATGGTCTGCGTCAGCTGCTTGCCGCGAACGAAAAAATTGCTGTCGGAATTGGAAACATAAGACGAGGTAATCCGATCGTCATCATCCGAAACCGAACTGTCAAGATAGCTGACAAATTCCTCATCCTCTTCCTGCGCCGGCCGCCACACCACAAAGGTAACTGTAGCGGCAATGAAAATCAATACGGCGCAAATGGCCGTGATCCGCCAAAACACTTTCATGGATCCGCTCAGCCTCCCTTCCGCAGCAGCGTTTAGAATATACATGGATATTATAATATATCTATATTCATATTGCAAGTAACGCGGGGCAAAAAGAAATGTCCGCTTTGTAAATTTTTCGCCGCAAAAAAGCGCTCCCGCCGAAAACGGTTTCGGTGGGAGCGCTTTGCATTAAAATTTAAAGTCAAAAGATACCGGCGGTGCGTCGTCATCCTTTTTTTCCTGATCCGAGGAAATGTCGTCCAAAAACGACCAGTCAAGATCCGCAGCCGAGGTAAACGACGGCGTGTCTTTGGGCTCGTTCTTTTCATGCGCCACATCGTCAAAGAAAAAGTCCGTTGATTGTGCGGTGGGCGCCTCCTTGGACGGTGCCGCTTGCACAGGCGGTGCCGAAACGGGCGGCACCGTATCGGGTGCGGGGGCCGACGCGGCCTGCACTTTGGGGGCCTGCCGACGGGCGCGCCGCGCCTTTTTGGCCTGCTCTTTTTTATGCAAGGTGTACGAGCGCCATCCCATTAAGCCTAATATCAACGCGCTCAGCAAACCTGCCAATAATAATCCAATTTGTCCGGGTAACATAGTTATTCCTTTCTCAGTACAGCACGTTCAGCGCCTTGGGAATCATTTCGATTTCCAGCGGCAGCGCCGGCCCCTTTTCGCCGTCCAGGGTGGTGGAAAGCGCGTCGGGACAGGTAATGGTGCATTTTTCTGTTCGAATCCGTTCAACGCATTTTTCGCGGAAATTGGCGGTCGTTACCAGCTTTAACAGCGTATCCGTAACATCGTAAAACGGCGTCTTTTTGAACATTAAAATGTCCAGCTTTCCGTCATCCATTACCGCCTCTTTAATCAGGCCGCTCATGCCGGCCGCTTCGGTGCCGTTCAACGCCAAAAACAAATAGGCGTCGGTGGTAATGCTCGTCCCCTCCGCAGTGGTCACCGTGATGGGAAAAGACTTGATTTTGGCAAGCTCGCCCATTCCCGCCAAATAATACGCAAGCGGGCCGAATTTTTGTTTTAAATTATCGTCCACCGAATACGAAACGTTTACCAAAACGCCGCCCGCCAAGGTGTTAACAAAATAATCTCCGTTGGCCACGCCGATGTCCACCAAACGCGTACGTCCCTTGGCCAACACCTCGGCACACTTGAGCAAATTTGTCGGCAGTCCCAAACTTCTGGCAAAATCGTTGCACGTTCCGTTGGGCAAAACGCCGAACGGCATTTTGCTTTGATGCTTTGCAAGCAATCCGCCCACGGTTTTCACCGATCCGTCGCCGCCGCACGCAATGACGCCGTCAAAGCGCCCGCTAAACAGCACGTCCTCAATACTTGAGGGCGTTGCCCAATCCAAACGATAGGTCGTGATAAATTTATCCTGTCTTTGAAAAATTTCAATAATACCGTCCAGGGCAGCACGAGCACGCCGTCCGCCGCCGGAAGCGGGATTATAGATCAGCAGCCAATGTTCCATAATACCTCCGAGATACAGTTGTATTAGTATAAACAGTATATACCCTACCGGAAAAAAAATCAATACTTGTCGTCCGTTCTCTCAATTTTTTCCGATTTGTTCATAGATTACGGCGACTCGCCGCCCCGATGAATCAAAAACATCCAGCAGACTTTTTTGGGACGGTGCCGCATGGGGCACGCCGAAGCACATCCATATTCCGACATTGCCGCGCCGATAGTGCAAAACGCCCTCGGACGCCTGACAAAACTCAATTCTTTTACCGAAATCGTCGCGGTGCTCTTTGCGAATTTCTCCGAGCTTTCCGTAAAACGCGCGCAGCGCCCCGTCGGCATGCGCCTCATCGTAAAAAGCGCGGTTATACGGGTCGGCAAACCCTTGCATGCCGATTTCATCCCCATAATAAATCGAGGGAATCCCGGGCAAAGTAAATTGCAGCACGGCGGCCAGCCGCAGACGAAAGCGCGCTGTGTCCAGTGCCGCTTCCGACAAACGGAACGTCCCCTTTTCTTCATTGGGCACCTCTTGTTCGCAGCCCAGCGCCGTGATGATCCGAACGCTGTCATGCGTGGACAGAACATTCATCAGCACATCCAACACCGGCGGCGGATAATCCTCGCACAATGTTTGCACACTCTCCGCAAAAGCTGACACATTTCCCGTGCGAATGAGTTGTATAATAGCCTCTCGCCACGGATAATTCATCACACTGTCGCACTGCCGCCCCAGCAAAAATCGGCGGCGCGCACCGTAGCTGATTTTCTGCACGGCGTTTTCCCAAACCTCGCCGATAATCAGCGCCTCGGGATCGCTCTGTTTCACACGGCGGCGCAGCGCCTCACCGAGGTTGGTGGCGCCGCACACGAACGGCGCCTTGAACGCCCACCTGTCGATGTGGTTGGCCTCGTCGGCCGGCGTCAGGACCTCGGACTCGTCGATGTAGTCGACCTCCAGCGCCTCCAGCACCTGCGCCTCGACGAAGTGGCCGATGCGGGCCTTCGCCATCACGGGGATGGAGACGGCCTCCTGAATGCCCTTGATCATCTGCGGATCCGACATCCGCGCGACGCCACCGTCGCGGCGGATGTCCGACGGGACCCGCTCCAGCGCCATGACGGCGGCAGCGCCCGCCTTCTCGGCGATCTCCGCCTCGGCCGGCGTGACGACGTCCATGATGACGCCGCCCTTCAGCATCTCGGCCAGGCCGGTCTTGACTCGGAACGTGGACTCGTCGCGCATAGCGCTACCGAGTGTAGAAGCGCGGCTACTTCAGGCGGAACGCCTTGATCCGCTCCTCGTACTGGCCCTCGTCCCGCGCGTAGACCCCGAAGGCAAGGGCCTGGATGAGGCTCAGCAGCGCGGTGTGGGAGCGCGCGTAGGCCGGCGAGTTGGACGAGTAGTACAGGCGGATCTGCGCGAGCTTGGCCACCTCGGAGAAGACGCTCTCGTAGGCGGGGTCGTGCTTGGAGGGGGCGCCGCAGGGGGCCTCGGCGGAGATGGGCTCGAGCCAGGCGTTGGCGCGGTCGCCCTTGATCCGGAAAACGCTCGTGCCCTTCAGGCGCTGATGGCCACGCTGTTCTTCCGGCAGGAGCTGCAGGAGTCGCTGCGGGCGCGGCGCCAGTCGTGCACGGTGGAGGGGCTGGTGGGGGCGCTGGACTGCCTGGGGCTCGGGGTGCAGCCGGACTACTGGCCGGAGCTGCAGCGCCAGCGGTTGCCCACGCTGCTGCTGACGGGAGCGCTGGACGACAAGTTCACGCAGATCGCCCGGCGGATGGCGGCGGACTGGCTGGCCGGCCGGCTGCCGGCGGCCCGGCCCGCTCGCTGAGCCCGGCGGAGCCCACCCGGCGACGCCGCTCGACGTCTGGCGCGATGCCGGAGCCTATTGGCTCGACTTCGCTCAGCGGTCCATCCTGTTCTGGGACACGCTGCGCCAGCGCGGCA
>CAKRPM010000062.1 GCA_934378025.1 uncultured Eubacteriales bacterium
GGACAGGGTTTTCAGCGCACTGTCCGTATAATACGGCGTGCCGGTGACCTTGATACTCTCGGCGGAGGTTGCATCCGTGGTCAGACGGGTGTAGAGGAAGGAATCGGTGGCATGGCCGCTGATTTGATCGGCGGCAAAATAGTTGTAGTTGAACAGCCAGTTTTTGGAGCAGTCGATGCCGGTGGTATCGTCCGCGCCCGCATAAACCAGCAGACGGATGGAATAATTCTCGCGGAATTGCTGCATACCGATCACACGGTTTTGCTGCACGGTAAAGTGCGCCTTAGAGGCGTCTCCCGTGCGATTGGTGGTGCGCGACACGGTGATTAAGCCGTAGCCGTTGATAAAGCGGTTGCCGAAAACGGTATAGGACATATTCTCGTAATGATTGGTAACGTCCTCCAGCTCGTTGAGGCTGACGTAAATCGGGTTTTGGCCATCGGACAAACCGCAGCGGATAAAGTCGTTATAAAGATAGCGTACGTCCACCACACTGTCCGCGTTCATAATATTGGGCGCATAGGTATACAGGCTGCCGCAATTTTCAAAACGGTTATAGGCGGCGGTCAGGCGCATACTGCCGGCGGATTTTTCCAGATTTTGCAGCTCTGAGGTCACAAACCAGGTGTTGTAAAAATCAACAAAATAGTTTTCCTCAATCGAAACGCTGTCGGGATGACGAATGGTCAGGGCGCGTTGGGAATAGGCATTGCCGTAGGCGCTCGGCCCGAAATAGTTGTCGTAGATTTTGCCGTTTTTGGCGGTGCGGGTATTCATGTGAATTTGCGAACCGCTGATCATGTTGCTGGCGTCGCCGCTGAAAATGTTGCGCGAAATATCCAGCTCGGTCGTCCAGGCGGCGTTGTTATCCGTCAGATGCAGCACCGAATAGGTGTTGCTGCCGGTAAAGGCAAAGCCGTGCACATCAATGGCGCCGTTGCCGTTGCAGGAAAATTTCAGCTGACCGTTGATGATGCTTTCCGCCTTGCGGGCGGTGTTCAGCGACCAGGCCGTGTCGCGGATCAAGGGCGAAGTGTCGTAGTTGTTGCCAAGCAAGGTCAGCTTTTTGCTGATAGTGGCCGTTTCGTTGTAGGTGCCGGGGGCGACGTAAACGGTGCTGCCCGCCGTCGCTTTGGCCGCTGCGGCGGCAATGGTGGAAAAGCCGTTGGTGCCGACCGTGACGGCAATCACCCCTTCGCTGCCTGCCCAGGCGGCTTTGGTACCGGCGGTCAGTGCGCCGATGTCGTCGTCAACGTAATAGGCGCCGCTTTTGGCCACGGCACTGACTTTGTAAATATAAACCGGGTAAATAATACCGTCAATTTTTGTATAGCGTGTGGTGATGCCCGCTTTAATCGAGCTGACCGATGTCGCGGCGGTGCCGGTGGCGTTCGCGTTGGAGTAGACGGTCAGCGTGTTGCCGAAGGAAGTGGACGTTTTGCCGCTGGAAAGCAGGACGTGAAACGCCCCGGCGGCAAAATAATGACTGTCCGAATTGGTGGCGGTAAATTCCGCGGGTTGATCGCTGCCGTTTGTTTTGGTAATGATCATCGAAATCTCGTTGAATACGCCGCCCGCCGAAACGGTGGAGACGCCCTTGGTGTCATAAAAACGAACAGAAAAGCGATTTGTCTTTTTGCTCAGGGTCAGCGGTTCGCTGACCTCGGTGCCGTTGCTGTCGAAGATTTTATAGGTAAAATTGGTGCGGCAGGTAAAGGCCGGAGAGACCGTGCCGTCCGTGGTGGCATAGCTCAGTGTTTTGCTTTTGGCGTCCAGCGTGCCGGGGCCGCTGAACGACACGATATAATTCATATACGAGATGACCGCGCGGTGGTCGGATACGCGCACGCCGCCGTATTCACGGCTGATGGTTTTGCGCTCGATCACGCGGGTGAAATCGGTGTTGACAAAGCAGTGGTCGATGATGGAATTGTAGTCCTGCGATGCATTATGCAGCGCCACTCTGCCTGCGCTGTTAAAGGTTGTGCCGCGGCTCATTTTATATAGCTGCTCGTGGTTGCTGCCGTCCACATCCTCACTGCCGTTATAGGAGCAGTTGTAGTCGCCGGTGGCAAAACAGGGCAAGTCGGCGGAAAGCGATTTCATCTTTGCGGAAAGCTGCGCAGCTTCCTTGGTGCGGAAATACTGCCCCGCTGTAGGCCGTTCGTCCTCGCTGATCGTTGACTGCGGATTGATGGAAAAGTGGGTGTTGAACATATACAGCTTGGTGTTGTATTTGCTGTCTTTCAGCTGCACGTACTGATAGTAGCGTGAGGTATCGTGAAAGGTTTTATTGTTGCTGTCGGTGTAGTACAGATCCGAGTACTGCGCGCTGCCGCTGGCCAGCTTGGAAAAACGGTCGCTTTTCCAAAAAATCATCAGGCCGGCGCCGATGGTCATGGTCGAGGGCTTAACGCTCTCTTCCGTCAGCTGTCTGCAGTCGTAGCCCAGCTTGCCGAGCTCTGTGCGCAGATAGTCGTTCCAGTCGAATTTGCCGTTGGCGGTTTTGGCGTCCGCCGCCTCCTGGATGCCGATAATGTCGGGCATGTAGTCCTTAATGGTGGCCACGGCGGCCGGAGCGCGCACGGAGGGCGCTTCATAGGTGTTGTCGCCGACATAATCCAAAATATTAAAACTCATGACCGAAATGTCATGCGCCGGTGTGTTAATGCTGCCGTCCACACCCGAAACATCGCCGCTCAGCGCGGTGGCGGGGCAGAGCGACAGCAGCATGACGCACATCAGCACGGCGGCCAGTGTACGTATACTTTTTTGCTTGGTTACTGCCATGATCGTATCCTCTTTTCGTCTTTATATAAAATCAGTATAGTCTTTTTAAAAAAGTTTTGCAAGTCTTTTTTAAAGGTGGTTGACAAAAGTCGAAAAAAAGAGTACACTACAGTTAGCACTCTTGGTAGTAGAGTGCCAAAAACAAACAAAAGGATGCGAATATACCCATGGCCAAAAAACAATTTAAAGCACAAAGTAAACGACTTTTGGAAATGATGATTCATTCCATTTATTCCCAAAAAGAGATTTTTTTAAGAGAACTGATTTCCAATGCCAGCGACGCAACGGATAAAAGCTATTATGCGGCGTTGTCCGGCGATGTGGCGTTTGACAAATCCAAATTCGTCATTCGGCTGACGCCCGATAAAGAAAATCGCACGCTGCAGATTGAGGATGCAGGCATCGGCATGGATCGGGAGGAGCTGGAAAAGAACCTCGGTACCATTGCCGAAAGCGGATCGCTCCATTTCAAGGAAGAAATGGAGAAAAAGGACGAGGTGAGTATCATCGGGCAGTTCGGCGTCGGCTTTTACAGCGCCTTCATGGTGGCCGAAAAGGTGACGGTACTGACCAAGCGCGCGGGCGGGAGCGCCTATTTGTGGACGTCGACCGGCGCGGACGGATACACGATCACGGAGGCGGAAAAAGAAACCGCGGGTACGCTGATTACCTTATATCTTAAGCCCGATACCGAGGAGGAGCATTATTCGGAATATCTGGAGCCCTACCGTTTGGAGGGACTGGTGCGCAAATACTCGGACTTTATTAAGTATCCGATTAAAATGATGTGCACCGTCTCCCGCCCCAAGGAGGGGGACGACAAGGAATATGAAACCGTCACGGAGGACAAAACGCTCAACTCCATGGTGCCCATTTGGCGCAAAAACAAAAACGAGCTGACCGAGGCGGACTACGAGCAGTTTTACCAAAATCGTCACTACGGTTTTGACAAGCCGCTGGCCACCATTCACACCAAGGTGGACGGCGATTACAGCTATATTGCCTTGCAATTCATCCCGTCCAAGGCGCCGTTTAATTACTATTCCAAGGACTTTGAAAAAGGACTGGCGCTGTATTCGGACGGTGTGCTGATTATGGAAAAATGCCCGGATCTGCTGCCCGATTACTTCGGGTTTATGCAAGGATTGGTGGACAGCGCCGATATCAGCCTGAACATTTCGCGGGAAATTTTACAGCAGGATCGGGTGCTGGGGCTGATCGCCAAAAATCTGGAGAAAAAGATTAAAGCGGAACTGCTGAATATGCTGAAAAACGATCGGAAAAAGTACGAGCAATTTTTCGAGCAGTTCGGACGTCAGCTGAAATACGGCGTTTACGAGAGCTGGGGCGCCCATAAGGAAACGCTGCAGGATTTGCTGCTGTTCTATTCGGGACGTGAGAAAAAGATGATCACCCTGGAGGAATATGTGTCCGCCATGGGCGAGGACGACAAGGTTATTTACTACGCCACCGGCGCGGACAACGCCCGAATCGGCAAGCTGCCGCAGTGCGAGAGCGTGCTGGGCGAGGGCAAGGATGTGCTGTTCTTTACCGACGAGGTAGATGAATTTGCCATTAAAATGCTCCATGAATACAAAGGCAAGGAATTTAAAAACGTGGCCGGCGTTGATCCTGCGGAAAATAAGTTGGATCAGAAGCCCTATGAAACGCTGATTGCCTTTATTAAAGAAAAGCTGGGCGATAAGGTCAGCGGCGTGACGTTCAGCGATCGTCTGGGCGAACATCCGGTTTGCCTGCGTTCGCAGGGCGAGGTCAGCACGCAGATGGAAAAAGCGCTTTCCGGCGTGCCCGAGGGGCAAGAGCTCAAAGCGCAAAAGGTGCTGGAAATCAACGCCCGCCATGCGGTGACGGAAACCTTAAAAACATTGGTGCAAAGCGATCCCGAGCGCGCCGAAAAAATCGTGCGCGTGCTGTATACGCAGGCGCTTTTGATCGAGGGCTTTCAACCGGAGGATCCGGTGGCATACGCCAATGATGTGTGCGCCCTGATCGACTGATATGCAGTACCGTGTGGTGTACTCGGCCCGCAAAACGCTTGCGCTGGAGGTCGGCCAAAAGGGCGTGATCGTCCGTGCGCCGATGGGCGTTGGCAAGCGGACGATTGACGGTTTTGTTTCGGCGCATCGCGCTTGGCTGGAGCGGGCGCTGAAACGGCAGCAAAAGCGGGCGGCGCGCTATGCTCTTTCTGACGAGCAGATCCGGGCGCTGCGGCAGGCGGCCGAGGTGCTGCTGCCCAAACGGGTGGCCTATTTTGAACAATTGACGGGGCTGCGCGCCGAGGGCATAAAAATTACGGCGGCCAAAACCCGCTTCGGCAGCTGCAGTGCCAAAAACAGCCTTTGCTTTTCGCTGTATTTGATGACCTATGACCCCCGTGCGGTAGATTATGTGGTGCTGCACGAGCTGGCGCATACCGTGCATAAAAATCACGGTCGGGCGTTTTATGCGCTGATTGAGCGCTATATGCCCGATTATAAGCAGCGTGCCGCTTTGCTGCGCGACGAGGCGGAAACAGAAACGTAAGTTTTTGAAAACCGACCGGCAAAATTTTTGCCCCGAAGCGTAAAAAAACAATCCCGCGAAAGCCCATTTTACCGTGGCTATCGCGGGATTTATTTTGTGTAAAAAAGCTTTGTCGGCTTTATTGCGTTCGCCGTCCCCGATTTGTCCTGCCGACCCCATCGGGGAAATAACCGATGATCAATGCTCGAAGAAGAACAGCGCCAGTGCCCCGGGGCCGACGTGCGAACCGGTCACCGGTTCATACACCTCGGTGATGCACTCGCCGCAAAAGCCCTGCTGCCGCAGCTTTTCCAGCAGCGCAAGCGCCGCCGCTTCGTTGTCGGCATGAGCGATGCCGATGCGGGCACTCTTGTCGTCGGCTTGCCGTGCGTAATGCGCCGAAAGTGCCGCCAGCGCCTTGGCCGCGCCGCGCACCTTGCTCTCCACGATGATTTTTCCGTGAGGGTCGCCCATTAAAATGGGTTTAATGCTCAGCATCGAGCCGACGCTTGCCGCCACGGCGGAAATGCGGCCGCCGCGCCGCAGATATTTAAGATCATCCACGGTAAAATATTGATGCAGCTGCGCACGCTTGGTCAGAAGATGCCGACAGATATCGGAAAGATCCATGCCTTTTGCCAGACATTCGGCGGCCTCCAGCACCAGCAGTCCCTCGCCCAAAGACGCCCCCAGCGAATCGATGACGGCAATCTGCCGTTCCTTGTATTCGTCCCGCAGGCAGTCCGCCGCCACGGCCGCGGCGCCCGCCGCGCCGCTGATACCGCCCGACATGCCCACATACAGTACGTCCTCGCCCGCGTTCAGCGCCGTTTCAAAAGCTTCGGCAAAATCGGCGGTGTTGATCATGGAGGTTTTGGTATCCGCGCCGTCGCGCATGGCCGCATAAAAGCGCTGCCCGTCAAACGCCCCCTCAAAGGCTTGTCCGTCTACATAACAGTGAAAGGGAATTACGCGGATATCATATTGTGCGATATACTCTGCCGAAAGATTGGCGGAGGTATCGGTAAAAAGTCGAATCATGGGTCGCTCTCCTTATAAAAATGCGTAAAAATATACGGCACTTTTTCCGATGACGGTAATTTGTGCCGTTTTTCTTTTTGTCTGTATTTATCATACCACAATATACGCGTTTTTGCACTCTACCGTGTGTTTTCGGCGCTCTACTGTTATTCTCGCAATCGTAGAGTGGTCATTCTACGATCGCGCAACCGCCCGAAATCAAAGGGAATTTGCGCGGATCGCCGCTTTTTGAACGCCCCGCGTCGGTCGGGCGGCGCCTTGGCGGACAGAGGACGCATTATTTAAAAAAATGCCCACCGAAGAGCGGCTCTTCGGTGGCATATCGTTTTTTTAATCGGTCGGGGCGAAGGCTCGGCACATTCCCGATTGCGTAAATTTCTTTGCTTGATAAAAAATCTTTTTTAATCGGTCGGGGCGAAGGCTTGGCGCTTTCCCGATTTCACAAAATGCTTAAGTTTAAATAAAAAGTCTTTTGATCGCCGCCCGCATCCTTTGCAAAATCAAAGCGCGGATCCCGGCGCCACATTGACAATTTTCAGCTGATTGTCCCGCGCATATTTGACGGTGTAATCGGTGCCGCCGCCCGCATGCGTCTGATAGCAAATGCAGTAGGCGCTGTGATCCACCATAAAACGGTTGCGTTCGTGCATGCAGCCGCGATGATAGGTTTGGGACAGCAGGTGAACACTGTCGGCTCTCTTTAAAATGCTTTCGTACAGCCGCACATTTTTGGCGGGCCAGCCCCTACATTGATTGCGGCAGGGAAGCGCCAGGTGCAGTCGAATATCTTTATGATCGGCGTCACGTAAAATCAACACCTGCAATGCCGCCAAGGTGTCAAACCCCTGCGCGCCGCCGGTGATAAAGTCCCGAACGCCCATTTCGTAAAATTGCAAAATCTGCTGCATCAGTCGTTCACCGACCTCGTGTAGGTGTGCCTTGTCGATGATCCGATGTCCGGTGAACATACATGTGTTCTCTCTCATACATCCTCCTTTTTGCCGCTCGCTTTTGTAATGGGTGCATCGGTCAAGGAGCGTTTTGAGCGGCCGCGTCTCCTTTTTAACAACCATAGGT
>CAKRPM010000063.1 GCA_934378025.1 uncultured Eubacteriales bacterium
CAACGGTATGGTCTTCTTTCTGTCCGCATATACTTTTGCCGTTGCATTTTCACTGATGTAGAAAGAAATTTCCGGATTGTCGGTTGTACCCACCGCCGTCATAACGTTGCCGGAAAGCTTGGTGCTGAAATCCTCTACGCCCAGCAGCGCATTTTCCGTACTCTTCACAAAGTTGTAAACGCGCAGGTTAAAGATACGGGTGTCGTTGTTCTCAGCCGTTACACGGATAAAGAGATTGTTTACGCCTTCACTCAGCGCAATTTTGGAAGCGTCCGTTCCGTTGCTGAGTAAGCCGGACAAAACGCCGCCGTTGTAGTTTTTAAAGATATCGTACGTTGCACCCTTCGAAACGACAACCTCATCGTCAATCGACTCGATATACGCATCCGGGAAGAGATATACATACGGCAGGCCGTATTCTTCATTGGCGGAGAAGTTGCTGATTTGCTTCAGCCCCAGTTGCGGCGTTTCAAGAACCTCGCCTTCCTCCGGACGCTTAAATCCGAAGCTTCCAAAGGCTTCCGCCCGCAAATAGTTATCACCCGATTTGTCCTTGCGAATCAAATGCAATTTGTATTCTGTCTGTGTAACGCCGTCCTCGGCCGTTACAACCAGGTAAAGTACATTATCGCCGATTTTCAGCGTTTGTGCGCCGATTTTTTCAATATTACCGCCCATTTGCTCATACAGCTTATAGCTGGCGCCGTCACTGACGGTAATCTTCGGAACTACCGAAGTGGTTTCATTGGGATAATAAACTGTTGCGTCAGTGCCGTCGATGACCACGTTATCCAAAGCGCCGTCAATGGCAACCAGCTGTGCCTTCGTGGACTTTTCACGGTAAAACTCAATGGTATACGTATTCACCGTTTTGCCGTCCTCGGAGGTCACACGTGCCACGTAGGTCGTGGTTTTGCCGGCCGGAATATATACGCTCAGCGTATCAATGGCATTTTTAAAGGAAGTGTCGCCGACTTCATACATCAGTACCGTAGCACCGGAAGATACCAGCGGCATAATGTTAGCGTTCACAACATCACCGGGGATTTCGCAGCGATATTTATTGTTGCCCAACTGAACCAGTGTGCTGCCCTCTTCGGTAATGCCGCGCAAAAGCGCACGGTTATTCACCGGCTTGCTGATCTCAACGGTGTAAATTTTCGAGGTAATGCCGTCGCTTGCCAAAACTTTTACAAAAGCTGTGGTCAATTTGCCTTCCAGCGCAATTTTATTGTCTGCATATTCCGTTTTGCAGGATTCTTCCTTATATAATTTATAAGTGGCGCCTTCGCTGACGGAAATTGCAAACGCAACCTCATCGGTCGCCGCATCACAGGCATAGGTGACTTTGGCAGCGTCCTGATCCAAAATTGCGGCCGTGGGAGCCGTAATCGCGGTAATCGAGCAGTCGCCGGCCAGCTTGGTCATGGCCGCATCTGTGTAGTACGGGCAATAAGAAGCATCCCCGACAATAGAGTTTTCGGGTCCGTTGGCAAAGTAGTTATAGCTGCAGTCCGCTGTGGTATCCACTGCATTGGTCAGCGCCTTCACCACCGACGGGCCGAAATAGTTGTTATGCATTACGACCGTCTGACCGGAAGTATCCGCTTGCGGAATGGCCGAAAACGTAGATTTTGTACTGCCTTCCAAACGATTGTTGATAATCGTCAATTTGTGGCCGGATTTCCAACGTTGAATTAAACCGGCATTGGTAGAAGAGCAGTCGATATAACGGTTGCCGTCAAAGAGGTAACTGGCGTCCGCTCTTGCATTCGGGTTTCCGGTTTCGCTGCCGTCCGCACTCTGCACCAAATTGGTGCCGGTGCAGTTATACCAAACATTGTTTTTAAATGCGATGACCGAATTGGTACCGCCGTTGGTACCGCCGATATAGTGGCCGTTGCCGCTCTTGGTCTTGTAATAAACATTCCCCTCAAAGGTGGAGCTGGCCAACGATCCCGCGCAAGTCACATAAGAGGTTGCCGTTTCTTCAAAGCGGCAGTTGCGCAAAACAAAATTGGTCAAAATCGAATTGCCGGCGTCATTACGGGCTTTGTAAATCAAACCGTAGGAAACGTTATTCTTGGTTAAAAGGATATTCTCCAGCGTAAGGCCGTTGGTATGCCCGGTAAAGTCATAGCGGAAGAAGCCGCCGCCCGTCAGCATAACACCGTCTACCGCCAATCCGCTGATACCGCTTTTCAGCGTAATCTGTGCGGTAAAAATCGTTTCCTCATTCTGATCGGCACGTTCCGGATTTCTGCCGAAATCGGAATCATTCATGTCCGTGGGATTGATACCCGCCTTGGCACCCTTAATTTTGATGCCCTTGGCAATGGTAATGGCATCCGAGTAGGTACCGGCGGTGATCATAATGGTATCGCCCGTCTGCGCATTGTTTACCGCCGCGGAGATATCGCTGAATGCCGAATGACCCACAACGGCTCGCCGCCACTCGCCCTGCAGTTCCACATAAATGGTCTGGCCGGTGACATACTGCGAAAACTCGGGGCTGACGACCATTTCGTCCGAACCGAGATAAGTAGAATAAGTAACCTTTTTGGTAATAATGATTTTATATACGGCGCTGTATTCCGAATAATGCACTTTGGCATATACGGTGTTGGCACCCGTTTGTAAACTTAAAGTATCATTGGGTAACAAAGTCGTGCAAGCTGCGTCGGTGTACAACTCATAGTAAGCACCCTCAGCGGTTTTCAACTTCGGTGTAATGCTGTTAACCGCTGCCACCGCTGTCGTAATGGTGTACTCCGGTGCCACCGCAATTTTGGTGGAGGAGAACAATACGCCGTCGGCATTGGAAATACCGCTGATGCTCAGCCGCTCGGAAGATACGGTCATGTCACGATCCAACCAATAGTGATCCAAATCGATCTCAGCACCGACCGCACAGCTGTCCGTCGTACAAATATCCCGCGGGTTCAGCCCTGCCGTATAGTTTTTGTATACTTTCGGATTATAAATACCGTCGCCGAAGCCGAAGCTCACAAAAGTGCAGTCGCTCGTGCTGGTCGGCTCAAAAATATTGCTGAAAATTTCCGTCCCGACCGGCGAAGCGTTATTGGCAAGATCGTAGGCACGAAGCTTGGCATACAAACGGATGGCTCTACCGGAATTTTTAAAGGTATTTTCGTATACCCACACACGGCTTGTGTTCTCAGACCAACCGTTAAAATAGTTGTTCGAATCGGCATTGGTATAAAGACCCAGCGTATATGTACCGTTGGCCGTTGTACCGCCGACGCCGTCAAACACGTTGCCGTACACTTCAATTCTCTTTCTGAAGCCGTCATACACACGCGCTTTTTCACCATTGTAAAAATAGTTATTCGCAACAATGGTGGCGTCACCGGGCTGTGCAATCGCAAAAGTATCGGAGCTTGTGTTTCCGATGTAGTTGCCGCTCAGCTCCATTTCACCCGTCCAAGTCGTAAATACGCCGCCGCAGGAAGTTAGACCGTCGCCCGTGGCGCTGACACTCAGAATTCGGTTGTTGATGATGTTGGTACTCATCGTGATATTCAAGCTGTCGGCCACAACACCCATGCGAATGGCATAGAAGGTCGCCTCGCTGATGCCCAGTCTGTTGTAAACCTGCTCGTTGATGAATTCCATCACGTTGTTGGAAATTTCAATTTGTGCATTTTCAAGACGTCCGCCGGCCAAATAGATGCCGCCGTCGCCCGCCATGGCAAAACCGTTCAGCGTAAGACTGCCGGTATTGGCGGGATCCTCTTCCTCACCGACCGCGGTGTAGGAAATGGCCATGTTCTGCAAGATAGATTCTTGCGAACCGGTAATGGCGCGATCGCCGCTCTGCACAGATTTATCCGCGTCGCCGTTCGGGCTGACATCCGCCTTATTTCCGTACAGCGAAACGCTCTTTCCCAGTTTCAAATCGCCGGAATAAACACCGGGCGCCACATAGATCGTGCCGCCGGCCTTCACGGCCTTCACAGCGTCCTGTACGGTGGCAAACGCCGTTTTGCCGACGGTACCTTTATACTGTACGCCGCCGACCGTTACCGTAACGGAGCTGCCCTTGGCTTTTGACGCCAAATCGTCATCTACAACCATCACGCTGTCGGAAAGTGCGGTGGCCGCTGCGACGGACAAAGAAAAAGAGCCCATCATCAGGGACAGCACCAAAACCGGCATGAGAATTGCAGACAACACTCGCTTCATGCTTTTCATGTTTGTTACCTCCTGCTTTACGTCAGTTTGCTTATTAAAATTATATATAATAAAAAGGCAAAAGTCAATCATTAGCTTTTGCGCCGGGATCGTTTTGTTTAATCTGCATAATTTTCTTTGGGAAAGATTGTTGATAATTACATGCTCCGTTTTTGCAAGTATCACAAAAAGCGACTTTTTTTGCAGGATACGTCTGCAGAAAAAAGAGAGCCTTTTTTCGATTTTTTTCGAAAATGTAAAAAATGCCTCATTTTCAAAACGCCTGATTTTATGCGGTTTTTCACTTTTGTTTGCATTTTCGGTCATATTTTTTACATTTTCGGGAACCCTAAATACTTGCATTTTTTCTTTGGATGTGTTACCATACATAAACAGACTCTTTTGGCTATACTAATAAGGAGAACAGGAGCGTTATTATGGAACAATCTACCTATATCCTTTCGGGGAAATTTTCGACATTATCTCAAGCGGTCATCGACGGTCTGTTACTGAAAGAATTTGTCGCTCGGCAAGCGATGTCGGCGGGGCTGACCGTTGTCCCCGCGGAGGCATCGGAATTGCCGTCCAAAGGCGGGATTTTCCTGCTTGCAGACGCGGATTTTTGTCCCGATGAACTAAAAAAAGTCCAAACGATCGGAGCCGATCGAAATGTTCGGCTGATCAGCGAGCGCGGCGATACACTCGGCTATATTTTAGATAATGAAGCCGTGCAAAATCTTGACGCGGCGGCGCTTTCAGCGCTTGAAACCCTGGTGATCAAGAAAAGCGAACGGATCACCTCTGAAAACTATAAAGCCATTTGCCGAAATCGGCAAAAGCAGTTGCATGAAGCGCTGGAGAAAACAGGCGTTTTCATGGAAGACGGCGCGCGTATCAGTCCGCTGTATGACATTGCGCCCGGCGTTTTTATCGGCGGGCAGGCCGTTCTGGCAGGTCACGGAACAATTGCCGCCGGCTGTTCTATCACGGGTGCAAGTCGCCTGACCGACGTGATACTGGAAGAGGGCGTTTCGGTACAATCCTGCGTTTTATTAGATTGTAAAGTCGGCGCCGAAACCACCGTCGGTCCGTTTGCTTATTTGCGTCCCGGGACGCAAATCGGAAAGAAAGCGCGCATCGGCGATTTTGTGGAAATCAAAAACTCCGTTATTGATGACGGCACCAAGGTTTCCCATTTAACGTATGTGGGCGACAGTGACGTGGGGAAAGGCGTCAACTTCGGTTGCGGCACCGTCACCTCCAATTACGACGGTATGCACAAATACCGCACCACCATCGGAGATCATGCTTTTATCGGCTGCAACACCAATCTGGTTGCACCCGTCAGCGTCGGCAACAATGTATATATTGCCGCCGGCAGCACCATTACCGATGACATTCCGGATCAATCCCTGGCCATTGCCCGGCAGCGCCAAGTAACCAAAGAAAACTGGGTGGCGGAAAAGAAGCCGGAACTGATTAAATAATTATTTACGAAAAAGGAGAGCACTGTTTATGTGTGGAATTATCGGTTATATCGGCGACAGAGAAGCGCCGCAGGTTCTCATTAACGGTTTGCAAAAGCTGGAATATCGGGGCTATGACTCCGCCGGCATCGCCGTTTTTGATCACCGAGAAATCAAAGTCATTAAAACACAGGGGAAGGTCAATGAATTATCCCGCAAAACCGCGGCGGCGCACTTAAGCGATGTGCACTGCGGCATCGGGCACACAAGATGGGCGACGCACGGCGAACCCAGCGATATCAACGCACACCCGCACAAAGTCGGGCGTGTAACATTGGTGCACAACGGCATCATTGAAAATTACTTGGAACTGAAAGAAAAATTCCATCCCAATCCCGTTTCCCAAACCGATACGGAGATTGCTGCCGCCGTCATCAATGCCTGCTATCACGGCGATCCGCAAAAGGCGATTTTTGATGCCATTCAGATGTTTCACGGTTCCTACGCGCTTTGCATCATGTTCAGCGACATTCCGGATACGGTATTTGCCATTCGTCAGGCCTCGCCGCTGATCGTCGCAAAGGGAGAAAACGAGAGCTTTTTGGCCTCGGACGTTCCCGCCATTTTGGCCTACACCAAAAACTACTATTTGCCTGAAAAAGGCGAGCTTGCCATTTTGACCAAAAACGAAGTCCGCTTTGTGGATCAAGACGGCACGCCGATCGAAAAAACACTCAAAACGGCCGACTGGGACGAAGCTGCGGCGCAGAAAAACGGATTTGATCACTTTATGCTCAAGGAAATTCATGAGCAACCCGCTGTGATTGAGCAAACCATTTTGAAATACAAAAACGATTTCACCATTTTTGAAAACGAAACGTTTGATTTCACCGTAAAAGGCAACATACATATTGTTGCCTGCGGCAGCGCCTATCATGCGGGGCTGATGGGGAAATACGCCATCGAAAAGCTGGCGCGTATCCCTGTTATTCCGCATATTGCCAGCGAATTTCGGTATGACCACCCGATTTTGCATCCGGAAGATCTGGTCATTGCAATTTCTCAGTCCGGTGAAACGGCGGATACGCTTGCGGCCGTGCGTCTTGCCAAAGAACACAATGTGCGGACGCTTGGCATCGTCAACGTGCGCGGATCTTCCCTCTCCCGTATGGCGGATCACACGCTGTACACCTTGGCGGGGCCGGAAATTGCCGTCGCCACCACAAAGGCCTACCTTTGTCAGGTTTGCCTGCTGCAGCTGCTGGCAGTAAAGTTTGCCGGCAATCGGCTGACCATGCAGGAATATAAAGATATGATGGTTGCTTTTGAGCAATTGCCCGGGCAAATCGAGGCCGCCCTTTCCTTTAAAGAAACCGCACAAAAACTTGCCGTTCATTACAAAGGCGTGGAGCATGTATTTTTCATGGGGCGCGGTCAGGACTACTGCCTGGCGATGGAGGCTTCCTTAAAGTTAAAAGAAATTTCCTATATTCATTCCGAAGCCTATGCGGCCGGTGAATTAAAACACGGTACCATTTCACTGATCACCGATCAAACGCCGGTAATCGCCATCATGACCGATCAGGCACGTTTACCGAAAACCGTTTCAAATCTCAAAGAGGTAAAAGCCCGCGGCGCGTATGTTACAAGCGTAACCTACGAAAATGTCGACACATCGGACTATACCGATTGCCAGATCAAGATTGCCCCAACCAGTGAAATCTGGTTGGGGCAATCT
>CAKRPM010000064.1 GCA_934378025.1 uncultured Eubacteriales bacterium
GCTTGTAACCGCCGCGGCGGACGGCGCGACCTCTGCCGTATACGCCTGCAAATATCTTGAAACGGCTTGCGGCGAACAGCCCCCCGCCGCCAAATAGCGGCCGCTTGCCCCCGTATCCAACCCCTCCAAGCCGATTTTATCAATGACCGCCGCACTTTTTTCCGTAAAATAAAAAAGCACCGCTCCAAAAAAGCTGTGCTTGCCCGACTGCGAAAAAAATGCACCGTAAAAAAAGCGATCGCCCTTAACTGCACGTTTGTTTCACACAGTTAAGGGCGATCGCTCACTCTTAATATCCAGCATCTTTTTGTCTACCTCTCTTTCGTAAATTGGCGGCATCCGCTTTTTTCGTCCGTTTGACGCCTCTCTATCAAAACACCGCAAGCGGTGGGATTTTTCGTTTATGACGAAATTCATCAGGCGCATTTCGGCGGTTCGATGCCGTTTCCCCGCATCCGTTTTTTCGGGGACAGATGACTGAAAGGTTCCTCCCTCTTTGCATTTTCAGCATACCATATTTTTTGCAAAATAACAAGCGGCGAAATCACCGAAAATTCGACGCCGTTTCTGTGAAAATCTCCCAAAATTTTATTTTTTCTTTCCGGGGCATTGTCCTTCTTTTTAAAATGATTTATAATAAAAGTGTTGGGGTCTGAAAAAATCCGTGCAATCCGCTTGTATGCACGGTTTTTCATTTTTAAAAGAACGACCCTTTTTTTAAAAAATCATCCCCGCAAAAGTTCAAACTTTTGCGGGGATTTTTTTCAAACAAAAGCTGCCAAACAAACCAATGGTTGCTTAACAGCTTTGATATACGTTTGATCAATCTTTGCGCTCGCTGCCCCAGAAAAACAGCGCCACCGTACCGGGTCCCGTATGCGATCCGATGGTCGGACCGATGCTGTAAATGCACACGCGCCCTTTCAGCGCCGGAAAACGCTCTTCCACCATGGCCTTGACCGCCTCGGCGTCCTCACGGCAATAGGACTGGCAAATATAACACTTCCCGTCATACGCCGTGCCGTTGTCGGCATTTTCTTCCATACGGCGGACAATTTCGGCAATTACGCGCTTTTTGGAACGGATTTTAGCGCGCGGAATCAAACGTCCCAAATTGTCCATATTCAGCAATGGGCAAATGCCCAACATTCCGCCGAAAAAGCCCGCGGTTTTGGAAACGCGGCCGCCCTTGACATAAAACGTCAAATCCGTGGAGAAAAACCAATGGTGCAGACGCAGCTTGTTTTGCTCGATCCACTCATACAGTGCGTCAATGTCCATGCCCGCGTCCCGTTTGTCCGCCAGCGTTTCCATAATCAAGCCGTAGCCGGAGGACGCACCGAGGGAATCCACCACATACAGCTTGCGATCGGGATAACGGTCGCGCGCAATCAACGCGGCGTTGACCGCCGACTGATACGTCCCCGAAATGCCGGAGGAAAGGCAAACGTGCAGCACGTCCTGCCCCTGTTCCAGCAATCGGCTGAAATATTCCAAAAATTCCGTAATATTGATTTGAGAGGTCGCCGTTTCGGCCCCGGCCGCCATCTTACGGTAAAAATCGTCCATCGGCATGCTTTTGCCCATGTCGTCCCGCAAATTTTCCCCATCCAATTGATAGTGCATGGCAATATATGAAATGTTGCGCGCCGCCATTTGCTCGTTGGTCAAATCCACTGTCGAACAACAGCTTAAAGTAAACATCGTTAAAGTGCCCCTTTCCTTTTTTGCTCTGTTTTTATTATAGACAGTTTTTCCCAAAATGCTATCTACATCACTTGCAATTCATTCTACAAACCGAAAAGCCGACGGTAGAATCGGATTTCTCCCGCTCTACCGTCGGCTTTTGTGCTCTACGGATTGTAGAATTATTGTTTTTTTCGTTTCTTTTTACGAATTTGGAAGCTGATGGCCACCACCAGCTCCGCCGGCACCAATACCAGCAGCAGCTGCCATGGATTATAGGGCGCCATCAATGCCAAGTAGACCGTCAAAAAAATACTGGCCACCAGACCCGCCACCACGGGGAAATGCCAACGGCTGCGCCCAAAGGCGGCATTGAGCACCAAAAGCGTGATCAAACTGACCGGTACGGCGTATACAAACGTCATCCAGTAAATAATCCCGCACATCCAAAGCACCACAAAGGTGAATACCGCCGCTGTCCAAATACCGGCCAGCGACAGCCAGGTAATGGCTTTACGGCTGTAGTTTTCCTCTTTTTCGGTTTTCGGCATCACCCATTGCGTGCCGGGGTTTAACAAATCGTCCACACTGACCGAAAAAATCTCCGACATGGTTTTCAGCGCCACCGCGTCCGGCAACGCCTCCGCCCGCTCCCACTTTGAAATGGTTTTATCCGAATAGCTGAGCTTTTCCCCCAGCTGCGCCTGCGTCATGCCCGCAGCGTTACGCAATTTTATAATATTGGCCGCTACCACAGCCTTTAAATCTTCCATTTGCCATGCTCCTTTCCCGAAGCGTTGATATTCTACGTTTTGTAGAGTGAAAAATCAGGGTTCTCTTCCATCAAAAAATGCTTGCCCACAAAAACCGTTCATGATGTCCGCAGCCGTGCCACGCACGGGCGGCGACAGCCGCAAAAACTCAAGCTGCAAGCCTTGCTGCAGTTATTTTGCCGATAACGCCCTCGCGTTACGGCAAAATCCGCCGTCTTTTTCGGTTGCCCGTCCCGCGGGCGAGAAAAGGGCAATCAAAATATAATATCCGGTACGGATATTATACCATGAGCAAAAATGCTTGCTGCAGGGGGCATTTTTGCGAAGCCGTCAATACCGCAGCCGTGCCACGCACGGGCGGCGACAGCCGCAAAGGCTTGCTTTACAAGCCTTTCTGCGGATATTATAACACGAATCAAAACAAAAATCAACCGACTTTTCACCCGTCATCGGGGTTTTCGGCCGCCCGCCGACCCTGTCAAAACAGCGCTGCCGCACGCAAAAAAACACTTTTTCGGGGACTTTTGAAAGATTCCGATTACCCTTCCTTAAAAAAACGGCAGGAAGCGCTTTTTTCAAAACGTTTCCTGTCGTCAGCCGCATAAGCGGCAATCATTTTGTTTTAAAGAAAATCTTTAAACTTTTTGTTCTTCTCGTAATTTTTATCAGCCGTTGCCGCCGCAAATTCGCGCAGCAATTCCTTTTGCTTCTTGTTCAGCTTTTTGGGAATTTCGGTTTCCACCGTCACAAACAGATCGCCCTTGCTCTTGGTACCGATGCGAGGGATGCCCTTGCCGCGGAAACGGAATGTCGCTCCCGACTGAGTGCCCTCGGGAACGGTGTACTGCACCTTGCCCTCCAGCGTCGGAATCACAACTTCGCAGCCCAGCGCCGCGTCGGTCATCGGCAACGGCAATGTGCAATACAAATTGCAGCCGTCCCGCTGAAAGAGCTTATGCGGCGAGACCTGCACATAGATGTAAATATCACCCGCGGGGCCGCCGTTTTTGCCGGCGTTGCCCTGGCCGCGCAGCGTCAGGGTCTGCCCGTCATCAATGCCCGCAGGCACGGTGATTTTGGTCGCCTTGTCGATCACGCGGATGCCGCCCGTGCAATCGGGGCACGGGGTCTTAATATGCTTGCCGCTGCCGCCGCACGCGGGGCAAACCTGACGTGTTTGCATATTAAAAATACCGGTTCTGCGCACGCTGTTGACCGTGCCCTTGCCGCCGCAGGTGGAGCAGGTTTCAAACTCCGTGCCGCCCTTGGCCCCCGTCCCGTGACAGGTGGGACAGCTCTCGCGTTTGCGATAACGGATTTCTTTTTCGCAGCCGAACGCCGCCTCTTCAAAGGTGATGTTCAAGCGCATCTCGATATTGCTGCCCTTTTGCGGTGCCTGCGCCCGACTGCCGCCCGAAGCGCCGCCGAATCCGCCGAACCCGCCGCCGAAAAAGGTGTCAAAGATATCACCCACGTCGCCGAATCCGCCAAATCCGCCGAATCCGCCGCCTTGACCGCCGCCGTAGGCGGGGTCAAACGCCGCATGACCGAACTGGTCGTATTTTTGGCGCTTTTCCTTATCGGAAAGCACTTCATGCGCCTCGCTGACCTCTTTAAATTTCCGCTCGGCCTCTTTGTCACCGGGGTTGAAATCGGGATGGTACTGCTTGGCAAGCTTGCGGTACGCCTTTTTGATCTCGTCCTCGGTCGCGTTTTTGGACACGCCGAGGACCTCATAATAATCTCTTTTTTCAGCCATTTAAAAACGCCCTGTTATTATTTATTATTCTCGTCAACATCTTTGAAATCAGCGTCATATACGCCGTCGGCGTTGCCGCCGGCCGCCTGCTCGGCTGCCGCTTGTGCCGCCGCTTGCTGTTCGGGGGTTGCTTGCTGATAAATTTTGGAAGACAAATCATACAGTTTCTTTTGCAGGGCTTCGCTGGCCGCTTTAATCGCGTCGGTATCCGTTCCCTTGAGTGCCTCTTTTACCTTGTCGATTTCCGCCTGAACGCCCGCTTTGTCAGCCTCGTCCAGCTTGTCGCCGGCATCTTTAAGGGTCTTTTCGCACTGATATACCATCTGATCGGCGTTATTGCGTACTTCGATGCCCTCTTTTTTCTTCTTATCTTCGCTGGCAAAATTCTCCGCCTCTTTGACGGCTCTCTCAATATCCTCTTTGGACATGTTGGTCGAGGAGGTAATGGTAATATGCTGCTCCTTGCCGGTACCCATATCCTTAGCGGAAACATTTACAATGCCGTTGGCGTCGATATCAAAGGTGACCTCAATTTGCGGTACACCGCGGGGGGCAGGCGCAATGCCGTCCAAATGGAAACGGCCGAGCGTTTTGTTATCCGCCGCCATTTCGCGTTCGCCTTGCAGCACATGAATTTCAACACTGGGCTGATTGTCGGCCGCCGTGGAGAAAATCTGACTCTTTTTGGCAGGAATGGTGGTGTTGCGATCAATCAATTTGGTAAACACACCGCCCAAGGTTTCAAGACCCAGGGACAGCGGCGTAACATCCAGCAGCAACAATCCCTTAACGTCGCCGCCCAGAACGCCGGCTTGAATGGCGGCACCTGCCGCAACACACTCGTCGGGGTTGATGCCTTTGTGCGCTTCCTGACCCATATATTTGCTGATGGCTTCCGCAACCGCGGGGATACGCGTAGAACCGCCGACCAGCAATACCTTATGAATATCGCTGTTTTGCAGACCTGCGTCCTTCATGGCGTTGCGAACCGGCTCCATAGTGGCTTCCACCAGATCCGCGGTCAATTCGTTGAATTTGGCGCGGGAAAGCGTCATATCAAGATGCAGCGGTCCTTGTGCATTCGCTGTGATAAAGGGCAGATTGATCTGCGTGCTCATCACACCGGACAATTCAATCTTTGCTTTTTCCGCCGCTTCCTTCAGACGTTGATAGGCCATGCTGTCGCTCTTTAAGTCAATGCCGTTGGCCTTTTTAAACTCGTCGTTCATCCAATTGATGATACGATCGTCAAAGTCATCGCCGCCCAAATGGGTGTTACCGTTGGTGGCCAATACTTCGCAAACGCCGTCGCCGATTTCCAGAATGGAAACATCGAACGTACCGCCGCCCAGATCGTATACCATAATTTTCTGCTCGTTTTCTTTATCCATGCCGTAGGCCAGCGCTGCCGCCGTCGGCTCGTTGATAATTCTTTTAACCTCCAGACCCGCGATTTTGCCCGCGTCCTTGGTGGCTTGACGCTGTGCGTCGGAAAAATAGGCCGGAACGGTAATGACCGCTTCACTGACCGGTTCGCCCAAAAAGGCCTCTGCGTCCGCCTTCAGCTTTTGCAGGATAAAGGCGCTGATTTCCTCGGGAGAATACTTTTTGCCGTCAATTTCAACTCTTTTGGCACTGCCCATATCTCTTTTAATGGAAATGATGGTGCGGTCGGGATTGGTGATAGCCTGACGTTTGGCCACCTGACCGACCATTCTTTCACCGTTTTTGGCAAAGGCCACCACGCTCGGCGTGGTTCTGCCGCCCTCGCTGTTGGGGATTACGGTCGGCTCGCCGCCTTCCATAACCGCTACACATGAATTGGTTGTACCGAGATCGATACCGATAATCTTAGACATAATCTATTCCTCCAATACTTTTGATCTTTTTAGTTTGCCACCTTAACGGTCGCATGACGAATAACAGTTTCGTCTTTATAAATATACCCTTTTTGCAGCACCTGTGCGATGCTGTTTTCGGGTAGATTTTCGTCCTCAATATGCATCACTGCCGCATGTCGGTTGGGATCAAACGGTTCGCCGTCCTCACCGAACGCCGTAACGCCCAGTCCCTCCAGCGTTTGCTGCATTTGTTTTACGATCATTAAAACGCCCTCTTTTAAAGCGCTTTCCTCTTCCGCGGCAGCCACCGCCCGTTCCAAATTGTCCATGACCGGCAAAAACGCCTTAACGCCCGTGGTCACCCCGTCGGCATACATGCCGTCTTTTTCCTTTTGGGTGCGCTTGCGGTAATTGTCATACTCCGCCAACGTGCGCAGCAACTTGTCGTTTGCCTCGTCCAGTTTTTTTTGCATTTCCTCTTTGAGCTTGCCGCTCTTCGGTTTTTTCGGCTTTTCCTCTTTTACGGGAGGCTTGGCCTGTTCCGTTTTCTTTTCTTCTTCCATTGTAAAACCTCCCTATAAATAATGGTTTTTCAAAAACTTTTCAATACAGCGGGCAAAATATTCCACCTGGCTGGCGCCCTTGCCGTAATCCATCCGCTTGGGACCGAAAATGGACAGCGCGCCGAACCCGCCGTCGTCATCGCCGTACTTGCGCATCACAAGGCTCATATCCTGCAAGCTTTCATCGCCGACCTGACGGCCGATGTCGCTGCCGATTTTGATGTTCACGCCCTCTTTATCTTCCCCGCCGGTCAGCACCGCATACAGCGCATCCTTTTTATTTAGGAAAGAAATTACGTTTTGTGCCTTATGAATTTCGTAAAACTCGGGATAGGAAAGCATTTTGCTCTCCCCGCTGACGATTACGCGCGGCTTGTTGATACTTTCCACCACGTTTTTGACGATGCCCACCAAAAACTCCCAGTTTTTCTGCTGTTCGGACAAAATCTTTTCCAAATCGGAAAAATCCTCGTCCTCCAGGCTGGCGAAGCTCGCCTCGTCCAGGTATTTCCCCAGCGTTTGATTGAGCGCCTTGATATCCTCGTCCGTGGCCAAAAAGTACAGTCGGCAAAAGCTGTTTTTGACCTTGCCGCTTTTGGTCACCACCAACAGATTGATCATGTCGTCCGAGGTTTTAATAACCTCCAGCTTCATAATCCGATCGTTTTGAGAATGGGGCACCACCGCAGCGCTGGTATAGCCGGTCACCGTGCTGAAC
>CAKRPM010000065.1 GCA_934378025.1 uncultured Eubacteriales bacterium
ATGGAAGGACGTGCGTTGGTACCGGTGATGCCGATGCAACCCTCTTTGCAAGCCATGGTTGCATAGTAACCGGCAATGCCGTAGTGGCAGGAATTTCTGGCAACTACCATGCCGATGCCGTATTTGTGAGCTTTTTCGATGGCCATTTTCATGGATTTGTATCCGATGACCTGACCCATACCGTCATGACCGTCTACAACAGCGGTGGCAGCAAAATCTTTGATGATTTCGTAGTTGGTAACCGGGTTTTGAATTCCGGCTTTGATTCTGTCGAGATAAATGGGTTTAAAGCGGTTTACACCGTGGGATTCAATGCCTCTTTTGTCGGATTCCAGCAGGACATCCGCACAAATCTCCGCATCTTCTTTCGGAATACCGTAGCCGACAAAAGAATCGACTACAAAATTTGTGATTGTTTTCCAATCGACCACATTGTTTTTTGCCATTGTGTTTGGCTCCTCTCTATTGATATACTCATACATTTGTTGCATGCACCTTCGGAAAGGTGCATAACAACTATTCCGATAATTATTGTAACAGATATACAGAAAATCGCAAGATGTTCCGGAAAATTTCAGTAATTTTGGCAGGAAAATACCTTTATAAAGCCTTCGTTTGTAAAATTTGTATAAAAATCAACATTCTTCGGCAAACAAATCCCGCCCGTCGGTGCGTTCAATTTGCAAGACTTGAATTTTTCCGGTCAAATCTTTGTCGCTTTTTAGCAATACGCGCAGATAGTTCGGTGTATGACCTTCCCAAAATTCGCCTCGTTTTTGTTCAAACAGTACGGCGGGTCGCCGATGAATTTGTTGTTTTAAAAAAGCAATGCGCGTTTGTTGCTCAACCACCGCCAAACGTTTTTCGCGTTCGCTTTTTACCGCAGGCGGCACTTGCGCGGGCATGGCGGCCGCTTTGGTGCCGGTACGTGCGGAATAAGGAAATATGTGAATTTTGGCAAAAGAAACTTTTTCGGCAAAGGCGAGCGTTTTGGAAAACTCCTCTTCGGTTTCTCCCGGAAATCCTACGATAATGTCGGTGGTAATGGCACAGTTCTCAAAATGGTTTCGCAGCAGGTTGACGGCAGTCAGATATTCCTCGGTGGTGTAGTGCCGATTCATGCGGGCAAGCACGCTGTCGCAGCCGCTTTGCAGGGAAAGATGAAATGAGGGCATCAACTTGTCAATCCCGGCAATTTTTGAAACAAATGATTTTGTGATAATGCCCGGCTCCAGCGAGCCGAGCCGTATTCTTTCAATAGATGTTTCCGCTGCTTTTTCAATGATATCGGCAAGATTTACGGTTTTTAAATCCACACCGTAGCAGGAGAGATTGATTCCCGTCAGAACAACCTCCGAAAAGCCATGCTCGGCAAGTCCTTGAATTTCACCGATCACTTCTTCGGGGGCTTTAGATCGGATATTGCCGCGGGCAAAGGGGATGATGCAGTAGCTGCAAAAGTTTCGGCATCCGTCCTCGATTTTTAAAACCGCGCGGGTTTTGCCGGAAAAGTTTGTCACCGCTTCGCCGTTTAGCGCGTTTTCCTTGGAAAGATCGGCGGGCGCAATAATTTTTTGGCCGTTTTGGGCGAAAATGCGCAGATATTCGTCAATTTTTTTGCGGTTGGCAGTACCGAGAATAATGTCCACATCCGGAATTTGCGCCACTTGATCGGCGGCTACCTGAGAAAAACAACCGCAAACCACAATGACTGCATCGCGATTGTTCTGCCGACAACGGGAGATCATTTGACGTGATTTTCGATCGGACATATTGGTGACGGTGCAGGTGTTGATGATGTAACAGTCTGCCGAGTCTTTGAAGTCAACGATCTCATGCCCGCCGGCACAAAGCAAATCTTTCATCATCTGTGTATCATATTGATTGACTTTGCATCCCAGTGTATAAAAAGCGATCTTCATGCGGCTGCTCCTTTATTGACATAAAATAATGAATATGGTATGATAATTATACATGATTCGGCCGAAAAATAAAAGCTTTTTTATGGGTTCGGCACGAAAAATTATGGTAAAGGCGAAAAGACGCATGCTGCCGGCCGTTTCGGCAAGTAATTTTTCTTTGCATTGCGTTTAAGATGGGTGGTTATTATGGAGCATTTGACCGATATATTGCAGCATTTTGATTTGCCGCAGGGAACGCCTTCCGTTTCCGGCAATTTCAGCGGATTGATCAATCAAACTTTAAAGCTGACCTACGAAAAGGAATCGTTCATTTTTCAGCAGATTAATTTGCATGTTTTCCCCAATTGCGATCAATTGATGGAAAACGTATTGTCGGTGACCCGGCATATCTATCAAAAAACCGGCGGCGGTATGCGGGTGGTTCTTACCAAAGACGGCGCACCGTATTGGCGGGACGGCGATCGGTGTTATCGCATTTATACTTTTATCGAGAACAGTATTTCCTTTGACACGGTGGATGACGACCGTATTTTTTATCGTGCCGGCAAAGGATTTGGAAAATTTCAAAGAGATTTAGCCGATTTTCCGGCCGAAAAGCTCTATGAAGTGATTCCAGATTTTCATAATACCGTCAAACGATTTTCGGATTTTGAGCAGGCGGTGGCGGCTGACAGCGCGGGGCGCGTAGCCGAAGCGATGCCCGAGATTGAGTTTTTAAAAGCCAATCGGGCGCTTTCCGCCTTGATCTGGGAACCGCTGTGCAACGGTGAAATTCCCATGCGTGTTACGCATAATGATACGAAGCTGAATAATATTCTGTTTGACCGCGATACAAGCGAGCCGGTTTGTGTGATTGATTTAGATACGGTCATGAGCGGATCTGTACTGTTCGATTTCGGAGACGCGGTGCGTTATGGCGCCAATCGCGTCGGAGAAACGCCGGAGCGTGCGGAAGACGCCAAAATGGATATGGCGCTTTTTGAGGCGTTTTCAAAGGGATTTTTGTCGGAGACCGGCGATGTGCTGACCCCTGCTGAAATTCGCTTGTTGCCGGACAGTGTGGCGGTCATGACCTATGAACTGGCGTTGCGCTTTTTGGAGGATTATTTACGGGGAGATGTTTATTTCGGCGCCGCAACGCCGACATTAAATTTGCACCGCGCAAGAGTGCAAATCCGACTGTTGCAGGATATTTTGGAAAAAATTCCGCAAATGCGGGAAATTACGGAGAAGATGATCGGATGAAATATTACGGAAAAAGTCGGGCAATTGCGCTTTTAATCTTTTTGATTTTTCTCGGCGGTTGTTCATCTGCGGCGGACGCATCGGTAACACTCGGAAACTATAAAGGGGTTACTTATCAAGTGCGTGACACTTCGGTGACCGAGCAGCAACTGCAAGCGGCGGTTTACAAGGATATGAAGACGCACGGTTATGCCAAAGAAACCGTGCTTACGGAGGGCACGGTTGGCTACGGCGATGCGGTGACGGTGGACTATGCTTTTCAGGGGGAAGAAAAAAACGAGCAGAAAAACGCCGTCATAACGGTAGGGGACAACGAGTTTTTAGAGGATTTTGAAAACGGCCTGATCGGCTTGAAAATCGGACAGACAGCAGAAATTCAAATTTCCTTCCCGGTCGATTATCTCAAGACGGTCTATGCCGGCAAAACGGTACCGTGCCAAGTGACGGTACAATCCATTCGCCGCTTTGAATATCCTGCGTTGAGCGATCAGATTGTGCAGACGATATCGGATTACAGCGATGTTGCAACTTATCGATCCAAAAAACGCGAAACGCTGCAGCAAGAGGCGCTGAAAGCGGAGGACGAGCGCATTGAAAATGAGCTTTGGCAGAAGGTGGCGGACGCTTCGAGTGTTTCCGAATATCCCCAAAAAGAGTTAAAACGGCAGGAAAAACACTGCCGCATGGATTTTGAACAGGCGGCGCAAAAGGAAAATATGTCGCTCTCGGACTATTTAAATCAAAATAATTTGACCGAGCAGGAATACGAATCGTATGTGCAGGCATACGCCGAACGCACCTGCAAGCAAGTGCTGCTGGATAACGCGATTGCCAAAGCCGAGGGAATTGAGGTTTCAAAAAGTGAAATCGACGCTCTTGCCGAAAAATATGCGGACAGCTACGGCTATGAAAGTGTTTCGGACTTTTATAAAGCCAATGACAAGACTTTTTTGGAGCAATCTTTATTGCACCAAAAGGTGCTTGATATTATTGTGGGGAGTGCCACGGCAGAAAAATAAGGTGAGGTATGGATGGAAAAGTCACTGAGCGTTTCACAACTGAATAAATATATTCGCCTTACTTTGGAAAACGATGAAATATTGCAGCAGGTTTGCGTACGCGGTGAGCTTTCCGGCGTAACGTTGCATCGATCGGGGCATATTTATTTGAAACTGAAAGATGAGCAATCGGTGATCAGCTGCGTAATGTTTCGCTTTAATGCGGAGCATTTATCCTTTCGGCCGATGGATGGGCAACGGGTGATTGTATATGGTTGCGTTTCCGTTTACGAACCGGGCGGCAGTTATCAAATCAAGATAACGGCCATGCAGCCGGACGGTACGGGGGACCTTGCCGTTCAGTTTGAACAGTTGAAAAAGAAGCTGGCAAATTTGGGACTGTTTGACGCCGAGCATAAAAAGAAGTTGCCGCCGTTTCCGAAAACGATCGGTGTAATTACTTCTCCGACCGGAGCGGCTATACGGGATATTATCAAGGTTTGCGGAAGAAGATATCCGCAGGCTGAAATTTTGCTTTATCCCGCCTTGGTACAGGGAACACAGGCAGCCGAACAATTGACGGAGGCGGTGCAGTGGTTTGACGCCAATCGCGCGGCGGATGTTTTGATCATCGGCAGAGGCGGCGGCTCGATGGAGGATTTGTGGTGCTTTAATGACGAGCAGCTGGTGTTCGCCGTTTATAACTGCGAAATCCCGATTGTTTCGGCCGTGGGGCATGAGATTGATTTTACGCTGTGTGATTTTGCAGCCGATGTACGGGCGGCCACGCCGTCCATGGCGGCGGAACTGGTTTGTCCGGACAGCGCGGCGTTCGGCGAGCAAATTTCACTTTTACAAAAACGCCTTGCGGATTTGTTGGCGCAAAAGGCGCAACGGGCGCAGGGAAGACTGACGGCAGCGCGGCAAAATCGGGTGTTTCGCGATCCAACGTATTTATTCGGCACGCCGCTGATGAAAACCGAGCAGTTGGAAAAGCGCTTGCAATCTGCGGCGCAAAAGGCGATCGATGACCGTGCCGCTCAGTTTGAAAAAACAACGGCAAAATTGGAGGCGCTCAGTCCGCTTGCAACGCTTTTGCGCGGATATGCCGCCGTTACGGATGAACAAGGGCGAACAATGCGCGGCTTTGATTCATCGGATGTCGGAAAAAAAGTGAGTGTCCGACTGGGAAAGAGTCGGGCAAGTTGTCTTGTGGAACAAGTTGAGGAGGAAAATTCATGGAAGAAATGACATTTGAAAATTATCTGGATCAACTGGAAAAAATCGTGGCAAAGCTGGAGGATCAGGATACCCCGCTGGATGAGGCTATGGCGCTTTTTTCAAAAGGCGTCGAAATTGCCGCCCATTGCAATGAAAAGCTGGAAAAGGCGCAGCAGAGTGTGAAAATTCTGCTGGAAAATGACGGTACTATGGAGAAAAAGGATTTTACAAGTAAAGATGAATAATGAATATATAAGACTTCAAAAAGAAATAAATGCGGCGCTGGAGTCGCTTTTTGCGTCGGAGGGACATGTCGGGGATCCGCTGGTCTATCAGGCAATGGCGTATGCAACGCTCAACGGCGGCAAACGGCTGCGCGGCGTTTTGTGCTTGTCATTGGGGGAGAGCCTGGGGATTGACAATCAGGCGATGATGCCCTTTGCATGCGCGCTGGAAATGATCCATGCTTCCACATTGATTCACGATGATCTGCCCTGTCTTGACAATGATGATTTTCGCCGCGGAAAACCCGCTTGTCACAAAAAGTTTTCGGAAGATACGGCGCTGTTGGCGGGGGACGCATTGTATTCTTTCGCCTTGGAACATGTTTGTGCGTCGGCCGACCGGGAAATGTTTTCCGAAAAACAAATTTTGGACTGCGTTACGCTTTTGCTGCACTGCAGCGGTGCGGAAGGGGTAATCGGCGGACAAATTTTGGATAAAAAATTTGAAAATACGCGCTGCTCTTCCGAAGAACTGCATCGATTGCATGCACTGAAAACCGGGGCGCTTTTCTCTGTAATTGCGCAAATGTGCTGTGTTTTGGCCATTCCTGCTCCTTCGGTGCAAAAAGCGCTGGCTGTATATATGAAAAATCTGGGACTTGCCTTTCAAATTAAAGACGATTTGTTGGATGTTGAGGGCAACTTTGAAACCTTGGGAAAGGCGGTCCATGCGGATACGCAAAAAAGTACGTTTGTTTCACTGTTCGGCGTTGCGGGCAGCAAGCAAGAGCTTTCGCAATGTATTGAGCGTGCCAAGCAAGCGGCATCGAACTTGCCGGATAATCAACTGGCCGTATGGGTGTGCGATTTTGTCATGAATCGGAATTTATAAATTTGCTTTTTTTATGCAATTATGTTATACTGTACTGAATAAATATTTTATCTCGCATTAATAATCGGATTGGAAGAGAAGCATGAAACAAAGGATGCTGAATATGCTGGCCATGCCGCAGGATATCAAACGACTGGATGATCATGAACTGACGGAATTGGCGGCGGAAATCAGAGAATATTTAATCGAAAGCGTTGCACAGACCGGCGGCCACCTTGCCTCCAATCTCGGGGTTGTGGAGATTACGCTGGCTATGCACCGCGTTTTTTCCTCTCCGGAGGATCGTTTTATTTTCGATGTGGGGCATCAGTGCTATGTTCATAAGATTTTAACCGGGCGGAAAGACGATTTTTGTGCACTGCGAAAAAAAGACGGCCTTTCGGGATTTCCAAACCCGGAAGAAAGTCCGCATGACCCGTTCAAAATGGGGCACAGCTCTACCTCGCTGTCGCTGGGGCTGGGGCTCAGCTATGCCAACTACATTCACGGAGAGGATCATAATGTGGTGGCGCTGATCGGCGATGGATCGATGACCGGCGGGCTTGCCTATGAA
>CAKRPM010000066.1 GCA_934378025.1 uncultured Eubacteriales bacterium
GGAAATACCATACCCTTTATTGCGCGCTATCGCAAAGAAAAGACCGGAGCAATGGATGATCAAACGTTGCGGCTGTTATTTGAAAAGCTGACATATCTTCGTTCGCTTTCGGCGCGCAAAGAAGAAATTAAACGGCTGATCGACGAGCAGGGAAAGTGGACGCCGGCCTTGGAAACGCAACTGCAAAATGCCAAAACGCTTGCCGAGGCGGAGGATATTTATTTGCCGTATCGCCCCAAACGAAAAACACGTGCTTCCGTTGCCAGAGAACGCGGCTTGGAAAAATTGGCGGAGATTTTGGCGGCACAGACAGACAAACGGCCGCTGGAAGAAATTGCTGCGGGATTTGTCGGCGGCGAGGTGGCGGATGCTGCCGGTGCGATTGCCGGCGCCATGGATATTTTGGCAGAGGACATTGCGGAAAATGCCGGATATCGCGGAGCAATTCGGCGATTAACATGGCAAAACGGGTTGGTACAAACCGCTGCGGCTACTGAGGAGGATACCGTTTATCGCAGCTATTATGAATTTACCCAAAGCGTATCGAAAATGAAAGCGCATCAAGTGTTGGCCATCCGCCGCGGCGAAAAAGAAAAAAAGTTGAAATTTTCTCTTTCCGTGGATCAAAAAATCATGACGACCTATCTTTATGATCGTATAAAGAAACCGAACGGCAGCTTTGACCATCCGCTGCGGGATTGCATAGAGGACAGCTATAAACGATTGCTGGCGCCCGCCATCGAAAGAGAGATTACGGCACAGCTGTTTGAAAATGCGGAGCAGCAGGCCATGTTGGTTTTTAAAGAAAACTTAAAACAATTGTTGTTACAGCCGCCCCTTAAAGGAAAAACCGTATTGGGGTTTGATCCGGGCTATCGGACAGGATGCAAAATTTGCGTGGTGGATCCGGTGGGCAAGGTGTTGGCGGTGGATGTCATTTATCCGACGCCGCCCAAAAAAGATATCGTCGGTGCCGAACAAAAAATTCGGGCATTGATTGAAAAATATCATGTTTCCGCATTGGCCGTCGGCAACGGAACAGCGTCAAAAGAAAGTGAAATTTTCGTGGCGGAGGCCATTAAAGGAACGGGCGCCGGCTATATGATGGTCAGTGAAGCCGGTGCTTCTGTATATTCCGCATCCCCGCTTGCCGCTGCGGAATTTCCGAATTATGACGTGTCGTTGCGAAGCGCGGTTTCTATTGCAAGACGATTGCAGGATCCGCTGTCGGAGTTGGTAAAAATCGATCCGAAATCCATCGGCGTCGGTCAATACCAGCATGATATGAAACAAAAAAATCTTTCGCAGGCACTGGACGGTGTGGTGGAAGAATGTGTCAATACCGTGGGGGCGGATCTGAATACGGCGTCTGTTCCGCTTTTGGAAAAAATCGCGGGTATTTCTTCTGCAATTGCGAAGAATATAGTTCAGTATCGCGAAGAAAACGGAATGTTCAAAAATCGGGCCGAGTTGAAAAAGGTTTCAAAGCTCGGCGCGAAGGCGTACGAGCAGTGCGCAGGTTTTTTGCGGGTAAAAGAGTCCAAACAGCCGTTGGATAATACTTCGGTGCATCCGGAGAGCTATGCGGCTGCCGAGGCACTTTTAAAGCGTTTCGGTATGAGGGACAGCGAAATCGGAACGCCGCGCATGAAGCATTTGGCGGAGCAGGCGGAATCTGTCGGCTATGAAGCGCTTTCAAAAGAACTGAATATCGGTGTACCGACGTTGCGAGATATTGTATCCGAACTGTTAAAACCGGGACGTGATCCCCGCGAAGATTTACCCAAGCCTCAGCTGCGCAGTGATGTAATGGATATGAAAGACATTCGACCGGGGATGGGCTTTACCGGAACGGTTCGGAATATTACCGACTTCGGTGCGTTTGTTGATATCGGCGTACATCAAGACGGGCTGGTGCATATTTCTCAGCTGAGCGATCGATATGTTAAGCATCCGCTGGATGTTGTTCACGTCGGAGACGTGGTTCGTGTGACGGTTTTGTCCGTTGAACCGGAAAAAAACAGGATTTCACTCACAATGAAAGAACAAAATCACTAAAAAATAGACCCTAAAAAAATTTTTCGTCGAAAAAATGTGCAACATATACAAAAAAACGCACCATTTTTTGTATAAAAATAAGTTTGCAATTTGAAAATAATTATGATATATTATATGTATTAACTCGTATCTATACAGGAGGTACAACGCCTTATGGCTAGTGTATTATTGAAAAACATCTACAAGAGATATCCGGGCGGCGTTACAGCGGTTTCCAATTTCAATCTTGAAATTGAGGACAAGGAATTTCTCGTTTTGGTCGGTCCTTCCGGTTGCGGTAAGTCCACGACCTTGAGAATGATTGCCGGCTTGGAAGAAATTACCGAAGGCGAGCTTTATATCGGCGATAAGCTGGTAAACGACGTCGCGCCGAAGGACCGCGATATCGCCATGGTTTTCCAGAACTATGCGCTGTATCCGCACATGACTGTGTTTGATAACATGGCCTTTGGGTTGAAACTCAGAAAGACACCGAAGGATGTTATTAAGAAACGTGTTGAAGAGGCAGCCAAAATCTTGGACATCAGCCACTATTTGGACAGAAAACCGAAGGCTTTGTCCGGCGGTCAGCGTCAGCGTGTTGCGCTGGGTCGTGCCATCGTTCGTGAGCCGAAGGTATTCCTTTTGGACGAACCGTTGTCCAACTTGGATGCAAAACTCAGAGCTCAGATGAGAACAGAGCTTTCCAAAATCCATCACAACCTGGCCACTACCTTTATTTACGTTACCCATGACCAGACCGAGGCTATGACCATGGCTTCTCGTATCGTGGTTATGAAAGACGGCTTCATTCAACAGGTGGATACGCCGCAGAACCTCTATTTGTATCCCTGCAATGTTTTCGTAGCCGGATTTATCGGTTCGCCGCAGATGAACTTTATCGATGTTCAGCTCGTTGAAAAGGCCGACGGTCTTTATGTTGAGTTTTCCGGCAACAGCCTGAAACTTCCGGAGAGCAAGATCAACGATGCGGTAAAAGAGCACATCGGCAAAACCGTGGTATTGGGAATTCGTCCCGAGCATGTTCATGATGAGGAACGCTTGTTGAAAGAGCATGCGGAATATACCATTAAAGCAGACGTTGAAGTTGCTGAGTTGATGGGCGCCGAAACCTATTTGTACCTGGATGTTGAGGGTGCGAAGCTGACGGCAAGAGTTGCGCCGACCACAACCGCCAAAGCAGATGATTCCATTACCGTTGCTTTGGATTTGGGCAAGGCACACTTGTTTGATAAAGATTCCGAAGTTACTTTGGTAAACTAAGATATTTAAAAAAGGAAGCATCAAAACGATGCTTCCTTTTTTTGTAGAAAGATTACGCCCCGCTCGGAGATCACCGAGCGGGGCGTGTGTTTTTTTATTTCCAAATTTTGATTTTTCCGCTGTCTTGCAAATTTTTCAGCACGATAACCGTGATGGGCAGCAAAAACATTCCCAAAACACCGAACAGCTGCAAGCCCAGATAGATGCAAAACAATGTGACAATCGGCATTAAACCGACGTGATCGCCGATGATTTTCGGCTCCAAAATTTGACGCAGAATCGCAATTACCAGATAAATACAAATCAGAATTAAAGCACGAACCGGATTGCCCAAAATCAATTCGATCACCGACCAAGGAATCAATACGGTGCCCACACCCAGCACCGGTAAAATGTCAACGACTGCGATGATCAATGCCAAGGTGATGGCCGGTTTAAATCCGAAGATTAAAAAAGAAACCGAAAGCTCTGTGAAAGTAATCAACATTAAAAGTGCGTACGACTTTAAATACTTGACAATGGTACTGAAAAAATACTGTTTTGCGTCCAAGACAACCTCGCGCACTTTGGGGGAAAACTGACGCAGAATAAAGGTTTTAATCGTCGGAAAAGACGCGGCGGTAAAGTAGGTTGATACCAACAAAACGATGATGTATACAATCATGGAGGGCAGGGAGGTTAAAAAGCTGCCGGCGTAGCTGACCAACCCTTTCCCGAAAGTGCCGGATAAAACGGAAGAATAATCATACTGTTTTAAAAATTCCAGGGTGCTGTCAATATATTTATCCGGTATAAAGGAAACAAACTTTCCGTATTTTGTAGGAATGGTTTCAATAAAGTTTCCGACAACATCCAAGTAGTCGGAAAGGTTGCGAAAGACAACTTTAATCTCCTTGAGAATCGTGCCGGACAGTAACCATGCCAGCGCCACCAGCAGGGCAAGCAATACGGTTACGACAAGGCCGGAAGCAAGAGCGCGTTTGAATTTACATTTTGTACAAAGAAAACGTATCAGCGGTTCGATTAAAAAGCAAACGCCGAAAGCAATGATGAACGGACTGATCCAGAAAAATACGAACTTTAAAAAGAAAAAGATCAATCCCAATATGATTGCCACATAAAGAACGTTTAAAATAAATCGAAAACGCTTATGCTCTTTTTCGGTCATCATTTTCCCTCCTTTTGCAAATATTCACTAATATAGATTATTATAACATAATCGTGCGGATATGCAAGTGAATATATCTTAATTTTTTCGGGGTATTGCATTTAAATGACAACCGTGTTATAATACCTAACGTTATTATGTATTAAAAGGAGCAGATATGAAAATTGCGGTTTTAGGCTATGGCGTTGTGGGCAGCGGCGTTGTAGAATTGATTTTTAAAAATGCTGCGTCAATTGAAAAAAATGCGGATGAAAAAATTGAAATAAAATATATTTTGGATATTCGTGATTTTCCGGATCATCCGCACGCCGATCTTTTTACCAAGGATTTTGAAAAAATTGTGCAAGACCCCGAAATCGGTGTTGTGGTGGAGGTTATCGGCGGATTGAGCCCCGCGTATTCTTTTGTTAAAAGATCGCTGAAAGCCGGAAAAAGCGTGGTGACATCCAATAAAGAATTGGTGGCCACCTATGGCGCTGATTTATTGCAGACCGCCAGAGAGTACAATACCAACTTCATGTTTGAGGCGTCGGTCGGCGGCGGAATTCCCATTATCCGTCCGATTACGCAATGTTTTGCCGCCAATAATATTGACCGTATTTACGGTATTTTAAACGGTACCACCAATTATATTCTGTCAAAAATGATCACAGACGGTGATGATTTTGATACCGCTCTGGCCAAGGCACAGAAAAACGGATATGCCGAGGCCAATCCTGCGGCGGACATCGATGGGGTGGACGCTTGCAGAAAAATTGCCATTTTGGGCTCTTTGGCGTTCGGTCGGCACATTGATCCCAATGCCATTCAGACGGAAGGAATTCGCGGATTTGAGCTGAAGGATGTGCTTTACGCCAAAAAAGCCGGCTATACGGTGAAGCTTTTGGGTGTGGTGAGCCGCAGAGAGGGCGGACGCGTATATGCTCTGGTTGCGCCGTTTTTGCTGCCGCTTAACTCAAAGCTGGCGGCATGCGACGGTGTTTTTAATGAAATTTATGTAGAGGGTGACGCTGTCGGGGAAACCATGTTTTACGGACGCGGCGCCGGGAAACTGCCGACGGCAAGTGCCGTAGTGGCGGATGTTATTGACTGCGTCGTGCATAAAGATTTTCGCAAGGATATCTTTTGGGAAGCGGCGGAGCAGGAAACTGTGGTGGATTTCAAAAAAGAAGAAAGCACTTTTTATGTTCGCTTTTCGGGTGAATGTGCTGCCCAAAAGGTTTCGGACGCTTTTTCGGTGGCGCAGATCATTGAGGACGGCGATGAGTTTTCGGCCATTCTCTCGAAAATGCCGGAGGATGTATTTTATAACAAAGTGGCTGCACTGGAAAAAGACGGATGTGTTCGTCTTTGCGCAAAATATCGGTTGTTTTGCTAACATAGGTCAAGCAAGCTTTATCATATAAATATGTCGCAGGGGATTCCTGCGACATATTTTTTGCTTGGAGAGATTTTTATGGTAAATCCGCTTTCCTTTTTTTTGGAAAACTTTTCGTTTTTAATGCTCTATTTATCGGGCGGGGCTTCATTTCCGAAACCGTTGACGGCGGCGGAAGAAAAGTTTTATCTGGAGCAATACCAAAAGGGGGATGCGAAAGCACGGGACATTTTGATTGAGCGGAATTTGCGTTTGGTGGTTCATATCGTGAAAAAGTATTATGCCAGCGGGGAAGAGCAGGAGGATTTAATTTCCATCGGTACCATCGGGCTGATTAAAGGAATTAACTCTTTTAATGCCGCTCATAAAACCAGGCTGTCTACTTATTGCGCGCGGTGTATTGAAAATGAAGTGCTGATGCATTTCAGAAGTCAAAAAAAGCTTGCCAATGAGGTGTATCTTTACGATCCGCTGGATACGGACAAGGACGGCAATACCATTACTTTTCAGGATATTATTTTTGAAAATGACGATATGCTGGAAAATATCACATTAAAAAATAACCAGAAAAAAATTTATAAATATTTGGAAAAGCTTGAACCCAGAGAAAAAATGATCATATCACTTCGATACGGTCTGTATGATACCCGACCGCACACACAAAAACAGGTGGCCAAAAAATTATCCATTTCCCGCAGCTATGTTTCTCGAATTGAAAAGAAGGCGCTGGAAAAGCTGGCAGTACAATTTAAAAATGAATAAAAAAATACGGTATTGTTTTCACAATACCGTATTTTTGTTTTAGTCGTTTGTGTAGGGCAACAGGGCAATATGACGAGCTCTTTTAATGGCTTCGGTCAATTGTCTTTGATGCTTGGCACAAGTGCCGGTTACGCGTCTGGGAAGAATTTTTCCGCGTTCGGAAACGTATTTTTTCAAAGTTGCAATATCTTTGTAATCAATACTGTCCGCTTTATCGACACAGAAAGAGCATACTTTTCTTCTGGGTTTTCTTGCTCTGTAATTTCTTTCCTTTTCCATGAAAGTTTACCTCCGTTAAAATTTAGAACGGGAGGTCGTCATCTTCCACCTCTTCAAATTCAACGTCATTACCGCCGGCTACCGGGGGTGCGTTAAATTCCTGGGGTTCAGTGTAGGTT
>CAKRPM010000067.1 GCA_934378025.1 uncultured Eubacteriales bacterium
GGGTTATTATTGTACCGTGACGGTCAGCGTATCTCCCGCAAGATCGATCAAAAGTTCGCTGCCCGGCAGCAAATCGGTTTCAATCATTTTGCGGGCAATCAGCGTTTCCACCGTTGCCTGCAAATACCGTTTCAGCGGTCTGGCACCGTAATGCGGATCAAATCCGTTTTCGATGACAAAATGCTTAGCCGCAGGCGTCAGGCGGCAGTGCAATTGTTTGGCCTCCAACCGTTTGTTGATATCCGCCAACAGCAAGTCGGCAATTTTAGAAATGTTTTCCTCCGTTAACGGCTTGTAGTACACAATCTCGTCCAACCGATTGAGAAACTCGGGGCGGAAGCTCTGCTTGAGCAGCGCGTCCACCTTTTCAATCGCGGCAGGATCGATCTCGCCCTTTTCGTTCATTCCCTCCAGTAAATACTGCGCACCTAAATTGGAGGTCATAATCAAAATGGTGTTTTTAAAGTCTACCGTGCGTCCCTGCGAATCGGTGGCACGACCGTCGTCCAGAATTTGCAGCAGCACATTAAAGACATCCGGATGCGCCTTTTCGATTTCATCAAACAGCACCACCGAATACGGATGACGGCGCACCGCCTCGGTCAGCTGGCCGCCCTCCTCGTACCCGACGTATCCCGGAGGGGCTCCGAGCAATCTGGACACCGAGAATTTTTCCATATATTCACTCATATCAATGCGCACGATATTGTGTTCATCATCAAAGAGCACCTCGGCCAATGCCTTGGCAAGCTCGGTTTTACCGACGCCCGTCGGCCCCAGAAATAAGAACGAACCGATCGGACGGCGCGGATCGGCAATGCCGGCGCGCGAACGCAAAATGGCCTGACTGACCTTTTGCACCGCGTCCTCCTGTCCGATCACCCGCTTATGGAGAATTTCATCCATGTGCAGCAGTTTTTCCCGTTCGCCCTCCATCAGCTTGGCGGCGGGGATACCCGTCCAGCGTTCGATGATGCGGGCAATTTCCTCATCCGTCACCTTATCGCGCAACAGCGATGTGTCGCTCTTGGCGGACTCGGCGGCGCTTTCCACCTTTTTCAGCTCTTCCTCCAGCTTCGGCAAACGCCCGTATTTCAACTCGGCGGCTTTGTTCAAATCATAGTTTTGCTCGGCCCGCTCGATTTCATGGCGCAACGCCTCAATTTCCCCTTTCAGCGACTGCACCTTTCCGATGGCGCCCTTCTCGTTTTCCCAGCGCGCTTTTTTGGCATTAAAATCATCCTGCATCTCCGCCAGTTCCTTTTGAATGGCAGCCAGGTGCTCGCGCGTCAGGGGATCTTTGTCTTTTTTCAGTGCCGCCTCTTCGATTTGCAGCTGAATAATTTTACGTTGAATGACGTCCAATTCCGTCGGCATAGAATCGATTTCGGTCCGAATCATGGCGCACGCCTCGTCGATCAAGTCAATCGCCTTATCGGGCAAAAACCGATCGGTAATATATCGGTCGGACAGCGTGGCCGCCGCAATAATGGCGGCGTCTTGAATTTTTACGCCATGGTATACCTCATAGCGCTCTTTGAGGCCCCGCAGGATGGCGATGGTATCCTCCACCGTCGGTTCCTCCACCATGACCGGCTGAAATCTGCGTTCCAAGGCCGCGTCCTTTTCGATATACTGACGATATTCGTCCAGCGTGGTGGCGCCGATACAGTGCAGCTCGCCGCGCGCCAACATCGGCTTTAAAAGGTTGCCCGCGTCCATGGCGCCGTCCGTCTTCCCGGCGCCGACAATGGTATGCAGTTCATCAATAAAGAGGATAATTCTGCCCTCGGATTTTTTAATTTCACTTAACACCGCTTTCAGCCGTTCCTCAAATTCGCCGCGGTATTTCGCCCCCGCAATCAGCGAACCCATATCCAAGGAGAAAATGGTTTTATTTTTCAAACTGGTCGGCACGTCGCCGCGCACAATGCGCTGTGCCAAACCTTCCGCAATCGCCGTTTTGCCGACGCCGGGTTCACCGATCAGCACCGGATTGTTTTTCGTCTTGCGGGAAAGAATCCGAATGACATTACGGATTTCGTTATCCCGTCCGATCACGGGATCGACCGTTTTGCCGCGGGCCTTTTCCACCAAATCGGTGCCGTATTTTTTCAGCGCCTCGTAGGTTTCCTCCGGATGATCGGAGGTGACCCGCTGCGCCCCGCGCACCTGCTGCAGCGCGCTTAAAACCGAATTTTTGGTAATTTGATAGCTTTTAAAGAGATCGCTCAGTGAGCGATCGGCATTTTGCAAAACGGAAAGAAAAATATGCTCCACCGAAACAAATTCGTCTTTCATATTTTCAGCAATGTGTTCAGAGGCCGTCAACGTTTTGTCCGCTTCGGCGGAAATATAAATTTTATCGGCTTCCCGTGCCCCACCGCTCACCTTAGGCAGCTGTTCCACAATTTTTTGCACCGCGTCAACAAAGTTGTCGGGTGCGGCGGTCAGCTTTTCCAAAAGCGAACGAATCAATCCGTTTTCCTGCGTCACCAAGGCATACAGCAAATGCGCTTGCTCAATGGCGGGCGCACCGTGCTCCAAGGCAATATTTTGTGCGCTTTGCAGCGCTTCCAATGATTTTTGCGTATATTTCTGTGCGTTCATTTCTTCTCACACCTTTCTCTCGTAACTACTTTGATTGTACCCCAACAAACCGAAAAAAGTGTGACAAATCTATGAATAAATTGTAAAAATTAGCACTCTCGTGTTTAGAGTGCTAATTTTCGTTTTTTGGTTTTAAACCGCCGGGTTTTCGGAAAAATAATACCGCAAGCCCCAAAAGAATCAAGCAAAGCGGCGGCACCGGGCTTTTCGGATCGCCCACACGCGCGCCCTCCGGCCAAAACAAATAATATCGGCAAACCAATTGCGCCCCCGTCTGCGGCACAATGCCCTGATCCAATGTTTGCAAAAAGCTTGCAAACTGCGTCTTCCCGTCCCGTTCAAAGCGATATTCCACACGATAACGATCTGTCCGCCCGTCACCGTCCACACGGGTATAGGCCACGATTTCTCCGCTGGTCTTTTTGACAAATACCGTCGGCACCAGCCACAATGCGCCCACGACGCACAGCAGCAAGCCGACCACCCATCTGCTTCGTTTCATTTTTTTCCTCGCTTTCTGTCAACAACAGCATAGCAGTTTTTGTAAAAGATTGCAAGCCCGCCTTGCAAAAAACAGAAAATTGTGGTAGAATAGCCACAGTGCGGCTATTCTATTTTGGATTGCCCTTTTTCTCGCCCACGGGGTGGGCAACCGAAAAATATGGCAAATTCTACCACAAGCTTTGCATTGTGGTAGAATAAGTCATCAAGTTTCGATATTTTATTTAAATGAGGTTTACGTATGGATCAAACAAAATCTTCCCAGCCCATGAAAGCCACGGATCCGCGGCGGGGGCCGCTGTTTTTTATTGAATTGGGCGTACTGTTTGTATTGCTCATACTCAAGGGGTGCGTGTTTTACAGTTATATAGGACTTGAGGCGTATGCGTTTCCCGTCGCTCTGCTGACCGCCTGCATTTTTTTGCTGGTCGGGGCGCTGTTGCTGCTGATTCTGCGCGTCAATCCCACCACCGTACTGTGGATTCTCTATATTATTCTCAGCATAATTATGTTCATTGATCGGGTCTATTTTTCCTATTTTTCGGCACTGCCCAAAATCAAAAAAATATTGCTGGCAAAATATCTGGCGGGCGTGGGCAATTCGGTCAGCTCACTGATCAGCTGGCGGACTGTCGGCTATCTGGCGGATATTCCGTTGGTACTGGTGTGGCTGATCGCACTGCGCCGCCGCTGCGCGCGGGCGCTTACGTATAAAGCGCCGCGAAAGCTGATTCTCACCAAATGCCTGCTGCCGGCGGCAGCCGTGGCGCTGGGCGGTCTTTCCTATTTATATATCGGCGCGGCGGGCGGCTACTATGCCGCGGCCAAGAGCGAGCTTTGGCGTTACCATGCGGCAGACATCGGCGCCACCATTCTCGGCTCGAAAGACAATGACGAAAGCGACCCCACCGATTATATTCATCACGATATCGACTCAAAGTACGCCGGCATTGCCAAGGGACGGAATTTGATCAATATTCAGGTGGAAGCGCTCAATGGCTTCGTCATCGGTCTGAAATACGACGGTGTGGAAATCACCCCCAATTTGAACAAACTGCTTGAGGCGGACACGCTGTATTTTGATAATTACTACTGGACGGTCATCGGTGGCGGCGGGACATCGGACGCCGAATTCAGCGTCAACAATTCGCTGTACTCCACCCCGGAGGACGCCGCTTATGAAAGCTTTACCGATAAGCATTATTACGGCATCCCTTATATTTTAAAGGATAACGGATATACCGGCGCGCATGTGTTTCACGGCTATATTGCCGAATACTGGAACCGTGACAAGGCCTATCCCTATCAAGGCTTTGACACCTATATCAACGCCAATCAATTTGACAACAGTGAAAAGATCGGCATGGGCGTTTGCGACAAATCCTTTTTCAAGCAATGCATGCCCTATCTGGAAAGCTACGAAGAGCCGTTTTATGCGTTTCTGATCACTCTGTCCTCCCATCATCCGTTTATTATGCCGCTTTCCTATCAGGAATTGCCGCTGCGCGCCGAGCATTACGGCACGTTGTTCGGAAATTACCTGGAATCGGTGCATTATGCCGACGCGGCGCTCGGCGAATTTATCCAACAGCTGAAAGACGCGGGGCTGTACGATCGCTCTTTAATTACCATTTACGGCGATCATTACGGCGTCAATACCAAAATCGACGACGGCTTTACCGCGCAGGTCATCGGCAGAGAATACGATAATAACGAGATTTTCAAAGTTCCCCTGATCGTTCATATCCCCGGATCCGGCGTTTGCGAAACCGTGCACAAAACCGGCTCGCACGTCGACTACGAACCCACGGTGCTGGCGCTGCTGGGCATTGAAAACAATCGGGCGATTATGGCGGGGCAAAATTTGCTCAGTGACAAAACCGTGGGGCATGTTTACGGTCAAAATCAAATGGCGCTGGGCGGATTTATCACCGACACGGTTTTCGCCGAAATGACCGGCTCCGGTCTGAAAGTCAAAGATAAAAATACCGGGCGGGAGCTGAATGCCTCGGACTATCAGGAAGAGTCCGACAAGGCCGTGAAAACCATCGAGGACATTCAGCGCTTTATCAGAGAGGACAAAATTGTACTCGGCACGCAAAACTAAAGTCCTTTACAAACCGTCCTTCTTGTGATAAAATAGATCTATTCGGTTAGAAGAGAGAGGGTTTTACGTATGGCAAAACAGAAAACAGAATTTTTTACCTACAAAGGGCTGCCCTTTGTCCGCAGCAAGAATTATATTTATTACGGCGATCCGTCCGAAAAACACATTGTATTTATCAATATTCTGGAAACGGACGACAGCAAGGATCATTTACCCAAACGCGTCAGTGTGGAGCTTCTGCTTACCGACGAAACGCTGCCGCCCAATGAACGCTCTTTAAAACGCAAGGAAAAAGCGTCGCTTTATGAGGCGTTCGATCTGGGCAGAATTTGGCTGGAGAGAGCCGAGAAAACCAAATAAAAAGATGAAATCTGAAAAAGGGATGAAAAAACAGCTGTTTTTTCATCCCTTTTTATAGTGATCAAACACTTTCCGCCGTACGGCGCAGAATATCATATTTTTTCAGCGGCAAATCACAGGGGATTTTCACAATTTGGTGCGCGTGCGGCGCACTTTGGATGCTCAGCCCCGTTTCATCGAACATTTCAAGCACTTCAAGCGGCGTCCCGTCTTTGCGGGGAGAGAGAATTTCCAGCGATTCACCGACGGAAAATTTGTTTTTTTGCAGCAGGGTTGCAAAACCGTCCGACTGCGACAGCACCACCGCGACCACCTCGCCGCCCTGAAAATAGCCGCCGGTTTGAAGGTTATTGCCGCCGCCGTCTTTATCAAAGTAAAATCCGGTGCAGTATTCGCGGTGCGACACCTTGGAAAGGGTCGCCTGCAGCGATGAGAGCGTTTCGGGGCGCAGCGCGCCGAGAGAGAGAATTTCATCCATCGCCCGACGGTAGGCATAGACCGAGGAGGCCACATAATAAAAAGATTTCGCCCGCCCTTCGATTTTAAACGAATCAACGCCGATTTCCATCAGCTTTCCGATATGCTCCAGCATGCACAAATCGCGCGCGTTAAAGAGATAACTGCCCTCTTTAAATTCCTCGACCGATAGCCGCGGCGGCGAATTTTCCGCCTGCGAAACATAATACTTCCAGCGGCAGGGCTGCGCACATTCGCCGGCATTGGCCTCCCGCCCCGTCAAATAATAGGACAAGTGGCATCGCCCCGAAACCGCCATGCACATCGAACCGTGCACAAAACACTCCAGTTCCAGATCATCGGGCGTATTTTGCCGAATGTTTGCAATATCGGCCAGCGACAGCTCGCGTGCCAACACCACCCGCTTAGCGCCCAACGCATGATACGCACACGCTGCGCCGGCTGAGGTAATATTGGCTTGAGTGGAAACATGAATTTCCACTTCGGGCGCATAACGCTTTGCCGTTTGCAAAACGCCGAGATCCGCTATAATAAACGCGTCTGGGCGGATTTTAGCCATCTGCCGAAAAAAGTCGGGCAGCGCGGCCTCGTTTTGCGGCGTCGGAAAGGTATTGACCGTCAGGTACAATCGTTTCCCCGCCGCATGGCACAGCGCCACGGCGTCGGAAAGCTGCTCGTATGAAAAATTCCGACTGCCGGCACGCATACCGTACGCCGTATAAGCCGCATACACCGCGTCCGCTCCGTAGCAAAGCGCATATTCCAGTCGTTCCATATCCCCCGCAGGGGCCAAAAGTTCAAATTTTTTCTTTTCCATGATCATTCCTCTGTAAAAACCAAAGCCGCTCTTTTTTAAAAGGGCGGCTTTTTTGATTTAGGATACGGTAGAGGTTCCCCCCGTGCTGTTGCCCGCCCGCTTAACATTCACCAAATGCTGTGCGTAGG
>CAKRPM010000068.1 GCA_934378025.1 uncultured Eubacteriales bacterium
GGCCGGGCGAGCTGGCCCGCTTCGCCCGGCAGCGCGGCATACCGCTTCTCGAGGTGCCGGAGGTCAACGCGCCCGCCTTCCGCGATGCGTTGCGCCGGGCCCGCGCCGACCTGTGGCCGGCCATCGAAACAGGCAAGCTCAGCCTGCCGATCGACCGCACCTTCCCGTTGTCGCAGGCGGCCGAGGCGCTTGCCTTTGAGCGTGCGGCGGCGCTGCGCGATCGTATTGCCAGTATCCGACGGTTGGGCGAGGTGCAGACGATGGTGCTGTCCCCCGATGTGGACGCGGATATTTTCGGCATGAACACGCTGGAGGAAAAACAGTGTCTGTCCGTGATTACGGTGCGGGACGGGCGATTGTGCCGACAGGATCGATTTTTTTTGGGCGAAAACGGTGAGACGGACGAGCTGAGCGCCTTTTTACAGCAATATTATGACGAGGATATTCCGCCGCGCATTGTTTGCGAGCATGCGCCCGAGACGGCGCTGCAGGCGTTTCTTTCCGAAAAGCGGGGCGCAAAGGTGGAATTTGTCTGCCCCAAGCGCGGCGCCATGAAAGCGCTGCTGGATATGGCGCGCAAAAATGCGCTGGAGGGGCTGGAAATGCGCCGATCATTAAAAGACAAGGCGCATCGGACGGCGGTCTCTCTGGCGGAGTTTTTGGGGCTGGCCGAGCCGCCGCGGCGCATTGAAATGTACGACATTTCCAATTTCGGAACGGACGCGATGGTGGGCGGCATGATTGTATGGGAAAACGGGGCGCTGAAAAAAAGTCAGTACCGTCGCTTTGCCGTGCAAAATCCTGGCATTGACGATTATGCCGCGACCCGGGAGGTGTTGTCCCGAAGACTGGCGGATTATAGGGCGGGCAAAAAAGGCTTTGAAACGCCGCCCGATATCATTCTAACGGACGGCGGCCGCGGGCATATATCCGCCGTGGCCGATCTGATTGAAAAGGCGCTGCCCGATTGCAAGCTGTACGGTCTGGTCAAGGACGCGCGGCATCGCACGCATGCGCTGGTATTGCCCGACGGATCGCAGCTGGGGCTGGCGGCCTCACCGCGGTGGTTTTCCTTTTTCACCATGCTGCAGGATGAGGTGCATCGATATGCCATCACCACCATGCACCGCAAAAAAAGCCGAGAGATGACCCGATCGGAATTGCTGAAAATCCCGGGTGTGGGGCAAAAGCGGCTGGACATCTTATTTGCCCATTTTAAAACCATGGCGGCCATCCGTGCGGCGGATCGGGAGGCGCTGGCGGCGGTGCCGGGATTGCCCGAAAATGCGGCTGCGGCGATTTTTGAGTATTTTCATGGGGGAGAGCAGGCATGAGAATTATTTCCGGTATACGGCGGGGAAAAAAGCTTGTTGCGCCCGCCGGGCTTGAAACGCGCCCGACGTTGGATCGCGTTAAGCAAATTATTTTTGACAGTATTCAGTTTGAAATCGCGGACAAAAGGGCGCTGGATTTATTTTGCGGCAGCGGTCAGCTGGGGCTGGAGGCGCTGTCCCGCGGGGCGGCGTTTTGCGTGTTTAACGACGCCTCCGAAAAGGCGCTTGCCGTGGCAAGGCAAAATATTCTTGCCTGCGGATTTGAAAAAAATGCGCGCCTGACTTGCAATTTCTATGAGAACTGTGTTACAATATTAAAAAGTATGCCGAAAACGCAGCTGGTTTTTTTGGATCCGCCCTATCATACGGGGCTGCTTGCGGGGGCGATTTCGGCGCTTTTGTCGGCGGACGTTTTGGCGCCCGGCGCCATTTTGGTGTGCGAACACGGCAGTGATGAAACCGTGGCGGTACCCGAGGGCTTTTTCGTGCGGAAAAGCAAAAAATGCGGTGAGGTTTCGCTGACCGTTTTACAAGAGAAAACCGCGTAATATGCGGCGGGTGTCCTGCTTTTTTTAGGTGCGTCCGTCAAAAAAACGACGCATTTGAATCGGCGGGCGGTACGGTCCGCTTTTTGCGGCGGAATGGAGTTTTTTGATATGATAACTGCAATTTGTCCCGGCTCTTTTGATCCGATCACCCTGGGGCATTTGGATATTATTCGCAGAGCGGCGGATATGTTTGATCGTGTGATTGTGGCGGTGCTGTGCAATTCCAAAAAGACGCCGGCGTTCACCGTGGAAGAGCGCATGGAGATGATCCGCAAAGCAACGGCGGACATTCCAAACGTTCGCATCGGTACGTTTGACGGGCTGGTGGCCGACTATGCGCGGCAGCAGGGCGCGACGGTACTGGTGAAAGGACTGCGCGCGGTGACGGATTTTGAATACGAATTTCAGATGGCGCTGGCCAATCGGAAACTGAATCCCGCGCTCGAAACGGTATTTATTACGACGAGAGCGGAAAATATGTATCTGGCAAGCAGCCTGGTCAAGGAAATTGCGCGCGGCGGCGGCAGCATTGAGGATTTTGTGCCTTCGGTTGTGCGTGGGGAAATAGAAAAAAGACTTTGTAAAGGGGAAAAATAACATGAACTTTGAAGAGATCATCAACGCAATGGAAGATTTGGTGGAAAATTCGTGGTCGCTGCCCTTGTCCGGCGGCAAAAGCGTCGTGGACGCTTCGCAGATCTTGGAGTTTATCGAGGATATTCGTATCGCCTTTCCGGAGGAAATTAAGCGTTCGCGGCAGATTATCGCTCAGCGTGACGACATTATTTCCCGCGCGAAAAATGAAGCGCAAAGCATTATTACCGCAGCGGGCGCTCAGGCGCAGAAAATGGTCAGCGGGCAGGAGGTTTATCGCCTGGCGCAGCAAAAAGCCCGTGAGATTATGACCACGGCGCAAAATTCCGCCAAGGATATGCGCGCTTCGGCCGTGCGTTACTGCGACGGGATTTTGGAGCAGACGGAAAAAACGCTTTCGGACGTGGAAAACGCCATGGCCGACAATTTGCGCGGTTCGCTCTCCGCGGTCAAAGAAACACGCGGCAATTTGCGCCATCCCCAACAGGGATAACGGCACGCGGCTTTTCCGAAAATAAAAATTAAATGCCCATGCAATCGCATGGGCATTTTCAGACTGTCGAAAAAGTCGGTCAACCGCAAGCAAAGAAACCATGAGTCTATTTTTAAGCGGGAAAATTAAAGAGTATTTTTTGCTTTATAGTTTTTCTTAAAAACAAAAAGCGGCATTAGAAAGCGCCCGAAATCATCGAGATTTCGGGCGCTTTTGCTTGCTTTCACCGAACATGGACTCTTCCCGTTTTCACATACGCCGACAAGTCCATGTTCGGCGAATTTACCTTCCTTTTTCGAAGTCTGCCGGTGTGCCGTTTTTATGGGAAGCGACTGTGCGTTGGAAGCAACGGCAATCGTGTGCATGGGGCGAAGAATGTGAGCAGCAACTGCGACGGACTGAGCGGAGAGCGTGTGTGCGACAACTGCGATCGACTGCGGCGGAACGGCAGTGCATGAAGTTTTTAAAGAGCGGGGCAAAAAGAAAGTCCGCCTGCGGCAGCTTTCGCTGCCACGGGCGAACTTTTTTTATTTGACGGCGGGCGTGCCGTTATTTTTTTGGCCGCGGAAACGTGCGGCGCGGTAAAGCACCCTCCGGCGGGCGGTTTGAAAAAACAGCCCCGCGCGCCATGAAAGCGGCTTTGTGAGCGGAAAACGCGCGGCGCCTTTAAAAAAAGGCGGGCGCAGCCTGATAAAGCGCGGGCTTTCGCGGCGGATGAAAAAAGATTATTCGGTGCGCAGCGCGATCACGGGGTCTTTTTTAGCGGCTTTTTTGGCGGGAATCAGGCCGCCGAGCAGCGTGATCAAAACGCTGATGAGAATGAGAATTGCCGCGGCGGTCAGCGGCAGGGCGGCACGGATGTTATCCAGCTCGGTCAGCCGACGAATCAGCGCATTGATCGGCCACAGCAGCAGCTCGGATACGCCCACGCCCAGCACACCGGCGCACAGGCCGATGATCACCGTTTCGGCATTAAATACCTGCGAAATGTTGCTCTTGGACGCGCCGATGGCACGCAGAATACCGATCTCCTTGGTGCGCTCCAAAACCGAGATATGCGTGATAATGCCGATCATGATGCAGGAAACAATCAGCGACACGCCCACAAAGGCGATTAAAACGTAGGATACGACGTTGACCATGGAGGTGACCGAATCGGTCAGCAGCGCCACATAATCATTGTAGGTGATGCGCTCGTCATCTTTCACACGGTCGTTATAGCGTTCGATGCAGTCGGACAGCGCCTCCTTGTCCTCAAAGCTGTCGGTATAGATATTGATGGAGGCGGGGGCGTCGTAGCTGACCAGGCCGAACGATTTTAAATTGTCCTCGTAGCTTGCGCCGGCCAGTTGATTTTCGTAGACGGCCAGCAGCACCTTTTTGTCCGGATCGGCGGACAGCCATTGATCCAGCAGCGCGGCTTTGGTCGCCTCGTCCGCCGGGGAGGCAGGCGACACCATGTCAAACAGCGCCGCTTTTTCGGAAATGCCCATGCCTTTGATAAATGCCTTGGCGTCGGCAAGCTTTTGCGCCTCATCGGCGGCCGAAAAGGCCGTGCCGGTCAAAATATTTTTGTCGGGCGAGGCGGTCTGCGCTTTGACCACATCGCTGTTTTGCGTATACTCGATGATATAATCGGAAAAGGCCTTGGTGTAGGCCACGGCGGTGGTCAGCGGGCGCGTTTTGGCGTCCGAATTCAGGCGGATGATGCCGCTGATTTTCAGTTTCAGCGCGTTTTTCAGCAACGCCTGCTGCGTGGGGGAGTTTTCTCCCACGGCACTGTAGCGGCCGTCGGAAGTCTTTTGATAGCTGTCGCAGGCGGGCAAAATATCAAACGTTTTTTCACAAACCTCTTGGTAGTCCAGGTGAACCTCGGGCGTTTTGCCCTCGTCGATTTGATCGGCCAGCGAGCGGTAATCGTCGGCGGTGATCAGCCCCAGCTGATACATAACGGCCGCGTCCAGCGCGTTGTTTTCATTGAGTACCAGCACCGCCTCGTCGTAGGCCTTGGGCCATGCGCCGTATACCAAGGTATAACGATCGGTGATGACCTTGCTGACATTTCCGTTTTGATCCTCGGTCAACAGACTGAAATCGGCGGGTCCCTCCGAGGAAAAGCCCATCAGCGACATATTGTTTTGCTGGGTTTGCTGCATTTGTTGAAATTCCGAGTCGCCGGTCAGATCGGCGGCGTCGGCGTCGGTATCGACACTTTTGCCGTCCGGATCGGTGGCGTAGGCCTTAAAGCGTAAATCGTAGGTATATACCACGCCGTTTTCGCCGATATAGGCGGCAATGTCGCTTTGAGGATCGTCCAGGTATTTTTTAAAGGCGGTCAAATCGTTTTCCGCCACACTGGTGCGGATGCTTTGCGCCGCTTCCAGACTGCGGCAGTCGGCGTACACGCCTGTGCGATCCTGCGCCACGGTTTGATCGGGGGCGGCGGCGCTCATCTCCTCCATCAGACTGCTCATATCAATGGTTTTGGCCTGAATGGTCAATGGGTAGGAGGACATGGTGTCCTTCTGCACATCGGTCATATATTGATTGACGCCCGCCGACAGTGCCAAAATCAGCGCAATGCCGATAATGCCGATGCTGCCCGCAAAAGAGGTCAGCAGCGTGCGTCCCTTTTTGGTGCGTAAATTGTTAAAAGACAGGGAAAGCGAGGTGAAAAATGACATTTTGGCCTTGCCGACGGCGGCTTTTTTGGGCGGCAGCGCCGGGGGCGTAAAGGGGGCGCTGTCATCGGTCACTTTGCCGTCGCGCAGGCGCACAATGCGGGTGGAATAGGCCTCGGCAAGCTCGGGATTATGCGTTACCATAATCACCAGACGATCGCGCGCCACTTCGCGCAGCAGCTCCATGACCTGGATGCCCGTTTCGCTGTCCAGCGCGCCCGTCGGCTCATCCGCCAACAAAATATCGGGGTCGCCCACCAGGGCTCTGGCAATGGCCACCCGCTGCATTTGTCCGCCGGACATTTGCGCCGGTCGCTTATGCAGCTGATCGCCCAGCCCCACTTTCTCCAGCGCTTCCTTGGCTCTCTTGCGCCGCTCGGCACGTGAAATGCCGCCGATGGTCAGCGCCAGCTCCACATTGGCCAGCACCGATTGATGCGGAATTAAATTGTAGCTTTGAAAGACAAAGCCGATGGTATGATTTCGATAGGCGTCCCAGTCCCGATCCTTATAGTGCTTGGTGGACACGCCGCCGATGGTCAAATCGCCCTCGTCGTAGCGATCCAGCCCGCCGATGATGTTCAACAGCGTGGTTTTTCCGGAACCGCTGGGTCCTAAGATCGAAACAAATTCGTTATCTCTGAAATGAAGTGTAACATGATCCAGCGCCTTTTGCACCAGATCGCCTGTGCGATAGGTCTTGGAAATGTTCTCAAGCGTCAGCATAAACGGCCTCCTTTTAATTCCAAAACTTAAAATAATTTGTCATCTTTTTTCGGTTGCCCGCATTGTGGGCGAGAAAAAGGACAATCGGAATATAATAGCCACATTGCGGCTTATTATACCATGAGCAAAAATGTTTGCTGCGGGGAACATTTTTGCTAGACGAAAAATACCGCAGCCGTGCCATGCACGGGCGGTGACAACCGCAAAGGATTGCTTTGCAAGCCTTGCTGCGGATATTATAACAAATAACTGAAAATAAAACGTGAACAGACGGTAAATTTTGAGAATTGAAAAAATTTGTATTTTCCTCTTGACATTTTGCCCGAAGGCGCGTATAATAAACGCCATAAGACAAAGGCGTCCGAAAAATCGGGCGCCTTTTTGTTTTTAAGGCAGCGACGTCTTTCTTGCCGAAGACGCCGCCTTTTTTTATGTAAAGGGAGTGTGCGGTATGAAAAATTCAATGATTTAATCCGTAAAAAAATGTGTATCAAACAGAGAGGAAGGGAAGAAAAATGAGTCAACTCATATCGGACGCCGTTACGGGAGAGGTA
>CAKRPM010000069.1 GCA_934378025.1 uncultured Eubacteriales bacterium
GTCCATGGTATTGACTTCATTGCTCATTGTTTTCTTGCAGAAGGGCGCCACTGAAATTTCAACCATTTATCAGCTGAACCATTCCTTTGCGGATATCATTACCGGTATTATTATTTTCTTTATCATCGGCAGTGAATTTTTCATTCAGTATTCTGTTAAATTCAGAAAGAAAGAGGGAGGCGCGGCATGATTGCAGGATTTATTCAAAGAGCGGTAATGCAGGGAATACCCTTGCTGTTTGGTTCGACCGGTGAAATTATTACCGAAAAATCCGGAAATTTGAATTTGGGTATCCCGGGCATCATGTATGTCGGCGGTATCAGCGGTGTAATCGGGGCATTTCTTTATGAACAGTCTTTGCCGTCGCCGGAAAGTATCAATGCCGTTTTGGCAGTTTTAATCCCGCTGCTTTCTTGTGTTTTGGGTTCATTATTGATGGGATTGATTTATTCGTTTTTAACCATAACATTGCGCGCCAATCAAAATGTTACCGGTTTGGCACTGACAACGTTCGGCGTCGGTTTCGGCAACTTTTTCGGCGGATCGTTGATTAAATTGGTAGATACCGACGTGCCGTCTATCAACTTGACGGCGACCAGCAATTGCTTCCGTACGTCGCTGCCGTTTGCCGATAAACTCGGCTGGTTCGGAACCGTTTTTCTGTCGTATAGCTTTTTGGCATACGCCGCGATCATTATTGCGATTTTAGCAGCGTTTGTTTTGAAAAAAACCAGAATGGGACTTTACTTGCGTGCCGTCGGTGAAAATCCGGCCACGGCAGACGCGGCCGGTATCAATGTCGGCAGATACAAATATGTCGCCACTTGTGTCGGCAGTATTATCGCCGGATTGGGCGGTTTGTATTATGTTATGGATTATGCCAATGGCGTTTGGTCCAATGACGGGTTCGGCGATCGTGGCTGGTTGGCCATTGCTTTGGTTATTTTTGCTGTATGGCGTCCGAATATCAGTATTTTCGGATCGATTCTGTTTGGCGGTTTGTTTATCGTTCACAACTATATTCCGGGAATCGGCGTCAGCACACAAGAGTTGTTTAAAATGCTGCCGTATATCGTCACCATTTTGGTGTTGATTGTAATCAGCATGCGTGAGCGCCGTGAAAATCAGCCGCCCGCACATTTGGGACTTCCGTATTTTAGAGAAGATCGATAAAAACATATTAAAAAAGGAACGTAACAAAATGTTACGTTCCTTTTTTAGAGCTCCAAAATCATGGTGTAAATCCGGTTTTATCTTTTAAACAGCTCTCTTCTTATTTGATTTCATAAAGACACTTTAAAATAAAAAATGCCGACGCTGAAGCGTCGGCATTTTTAAGTCGTACTATGCTTTTTTGTTATTGCCTTTAAAGCAAACCCACAGCGGGGCAGCCAGGCAAATACTTGAATAACAACCGGAAAGAATACCGATCATCAGCGGGAAAGCGAAATTGACAACCGAGGTAATGTTGTTAACAAGTGCGAAAATGAATACCAGCAGCATAGAGGTAAAGGTTAAAATTGAGGTATTCACACAACGGCGCAGGCACTGATTGATGGATTTGTTGACCAGCTCAGCGCGCGTAAGCTTATCGCCGTAAAGCCGTTTGTTCTCACGAATTCTGTCGTAAATTACCAATGTATCATTGACGGAATAACCCAGTATGGTCAGTACCACGGCTACAAAGCCGTCATTCAGCGGAATCCCGAGTACCACGAATACAAAGAATACGATCAAAACATCGTGGAATAATGCGATCAGCGCGGTCAGCGCCGCAGAAAATCCGGAAATAATCTTGAATCGAATGGTAACAAAAATGGTAATCAAAACAATGGCAAGTACAATTGCGATAATGCCGTTGCGCAAAAACTTCGCGCCGATGTAGGGCTCGATATTTGAGGTGGAAGCACGCTCGATTTTGTTGTCGGCATAATTTTGAAGTACCACTTTATCGATTGCGTCCAATTCGGCGGTGGAAAGACTTTCTCTTCCGGCCAGCGAGACAATCAAAGAACTGCTGTCATCGTTTGAAGCCGTTGATTTTTGCGTGCTGACAATGCGATCGGTTACGGCTTGTACTTTCTTTTGCGCACTGTCAATATCAAGATCACCGGTATAATTGTATGTAATTTTCGTTCCGCCCGTAAACTGAATATCCAGTTGAACGCCCCGTACAAAAATGGCAACGATACCGATCACCATCAGCAATATGGAAAGTGCAAAATACCATTTTTTATTTTTGTAAAAATCAATCATTGTTTTGCACCTCCTTATATCCGTAAAATTTCGGGTTTTTCATGCAATTGTAAGAACTCAGCGATTTAATGGTAAGCTTGGAGACCAAAACACTGACCACAAAGCTTAGAATAATACCGATCAAGAGCGTATATCCGAATGAAAGAACCGAACCTGTACCAAAGAAAATCAGCAGTAATGCGACAATTGCCGTGGTAACATTGCAGTCACAAATGGCGGTAAGCGTTCTGTCATATCCGGATTCAATTGCACCGATCAGCGATTTGCCTTTTCTCATTTCCTCACGGATGCGTTCGGAAATAATTACATTGGAGTCAACACACATACCGACCGAAAGGATAATACCGGCAATACCCGGCAGGGTTAGCGTGAGATTGAAGTTGGCAAAGATCAACAGCTGAATACTGACCTGCGTCAAAAGGTTTAAGCAGGCAACAAAGCCGGGTACCCGATACATGATCAGCATAAACAGACAAACAATAATGACGGTCAGCAAGCCGGCATACAGCATAACGGACAGCGCTTTCGTACCCATTGTGGCGCTGACGGCACTGTAGCTGGATGAGGTCATGGCGTAGGGCAGCGCACCGGCATTGATTTTAGCTGCAATATCTTTGGCACTGTCCAGCGTAAAGTTGCCCTGAATAACTGCTTTACCGTCGGAAATCGTTGAATTTACCGTCGGATAGCTGATATTTTGATCATCCAGGAAAATCCCGAGATAATCGTTAATTTGCTTTGTAGTGGCCGATTCAAACAGCTTGCTGCCTTCATCGGTAAACTCAAGCGCAACCACATAAGAACCTTCTTGGTATTGCGCGGAACTGGATTTAACATCCTTGCCGGTCAGCAATACCTCGTCGGCTACCGGATCTTTTCCGCTGGAGGTGATGCTGTTGCCGTCCGCGTCTATCAAGTTGCCGCTGCTGTCTTTTTTCAGCGTGCAGAAGGTCAGGTTCGCCGTAGCGCCCAACTCATCGATGGCGGCCTGTGCGTCAAAATTCTCCTCATCGGCTTTCCAGGGGAATTCAACGATTACCGCGTGGTTTTCGCTATCTGTGGTAATGGAATAGTCCAAAATACCTTTCGAATCCAGGCGGGTTTCAAAAATGCTTCTTGCGGATTCCAACTGCTGCTCTGTCGGAACAACGTTTTCCTCGGCAGGAACAAATGTTGCATTGACGCCGCCACGAATGTCAATACCGGTACGGATTTGCTTTGCGGATTTTACAAAGCTGGTTGAACCGATGGTAAGTCCGGTAATGGCCAACGTAACAAGGCATGCAATGATGGCAAGAATGATGAAAAATGAAGCTTTTCTTGCCGTAGATGCTTTACGCTTTCTCATAATGTCCTCCTTGAGAATATTAAATAATATATTTACAATTATATATTTTTTATATATTTATGTCAATGTTTTCCGCCAAAAATAATATAATTTTACATTTCTTTGCATATCCTTAGCAGAGAGGGATCCGTTTAAAAGATTGTACTTTTGGGCGTAAAAAAATCTTTAAAAAACATGGCATTTTATGACCGATCCTTCCGTGGGTTATGGGTGCCATCAGCGTAGCGGAAAGGAATGACCATACTTGTGACGATTCAAAACTATTTGAAAAATATTATGCTTGGAATCATCATCGGAATTTCAATGCTGGTACCCGGCGTCAGCGGCGGTACGATTGCCGTGATTTTCGGGATCTATGATGAGTTGCTGGAAGCAGTCGGAAATATTTTGAAGCGGTTTAAACACAGCATGTTTTTGCTGAGTTCTGTTGCGCTGGGAATGTTGCTCGGCTTTATTGCGGCGGCGCGACTGATTTCCATGTTGTTACAACGGGCCTATCAACCGACGCTTTACTTTTTTATGGGGACGATTTTAGGGGGCGTATTTGTGCTTCTGCGCCAAAATCACACATCCGAAAATAAAAAAATCAATTATCCGATGCTTTTTGTCGGGGTTTTAATTGTGATCGGTATGCAGTTAATTCCGGAGGATTTTGCCTTTCAAAGCGCCTCGGGGGTGCTGGCGCAATTTTTTATGTTGATTTTTATCGGTCTTTTGCTGGCAGTTGCTTTGATTTTACCGGGAATCAGTTTTTCAATGATGTTGGTGGTTGTGGGAATTTATACACGCTTTATCACGGCTATTGAGACATTTGACTGGCGCTATTTATTGCCGATTGCCTTTAGTACGCTGTTCGGCTTATTGGTACTGAGTAAGCTGCTGTATTTGTTTTTAAAGAATTACCCGACTTTGTGCAACAGTATGATTATCGGCTTTGTAATCGCATCACTGGGCGAAGTATACCCCGGTATGCCGATGGGCGCCGGACTGGTTTTATGTATTGCTCTTTTATGTGCCGGCTTTGCGCTTTCTTGGTTTGCCGTCGTGTGCTTCGGACAGAAAAATACATCCCGTCAAGATGCTTGACGGGATGCGTTCAGTGAATCTTTTTAAAGTAAAGACATTCTTTTTGCAGGGGACAGTCACTGCATTTGGGGGATCTTGCCGTGCAGGTGTCCCGGCCGAAAAAGACAAGTTTATGACAAAATGCGGTTTGCTCTTGCGGCGGAATACAGGCTTTCAGCTGTTTTTCCACAATTTCCGGCCGATCGCTTTTGGCCAGCCCGAGCCGGTTGCTGATACGAATACAATGTGTGTCGGCGATAATGGCGGGTTGGCCGAATAAATCGCCTAAAATTAAATTGGCGGTCTTTCTGCCGACACCGGAAAGCGCGGTGAGTTCTTCCATGGTTTGCGGAAGTTGGCCATCGTATTTTTCCAAAAGTGTTTGACTCATTTCGATGATACTTTTGGCTTTTCCGCGATAAAATCCACAGGAGTGGATATAGCTACAAAGTTCGTCAAAATCCGCTTCGGCAAAGTCCCGAAGTGTCGGATAACGTTCAAATAATGCAGGGGTCACCAAATTAACACGCGCATCCGTACATTGAGCGGAAAGGCGTGTGGCAATCAACAATTCGTACGGCTTTGTAAAGTTTAGACAGCAATGCGCTTGCGGATAGCGCTCATGCAGAGTTTGCAGTATAAATTGAATTTTTTGTTTACTTTTCATCCGTTGACTCCTTGATTTTTTGCCAATAGGCCCGGGTGGCGCTTTCGATCTTATTATCGCCGTAATGATAATAAATACGATCGCACAGTTCATCCGGTAAAAACTGCTGTTTTACATAGTGATGGGGAAAATTGTGAGAATACAAATAGCTTTGGCCGTGCCCGAGCTTTTGCGAACCGCTGTAATGAGCGTCTTGCAGAGAGGCGGGTATAGAATACGCGCGGCCGCTTTTTACATCGGAAAGTGCCTCGTCAATTGCAGTAATGACCGAATTGGATTTCGGCGCGGTGGAAAGCAAAATAACCGCCTGCGCCAGCGGAATACGCGCCTCCGGGAAACCGAGCATCAGTGCGGCGTCGATACAAGATTTTGTGATGACCGCAGCCATGGGGTAGGCCAGTCCGACATCTTCGCTGGCCACCACCTGCAAACGTCTGCAAATGGAGGGGAGATCATTGGCCTCAATCAACCGTGCCAAATAGTGCAGCGCCGCATTTTCATCCGAACCGCGAATGGATTTTTGAAAGGCAGAAAGAATGTCATAGTGCGAGTCGCCGTCACGGTCGTAGCGCAAGGCGCTTTTTTGCGTTGCCTGTTGGACAAGCTCCGGCGAAATTTGTGCATTTTCCGGCGAAAGCCCGGCCGAGAGTATTTCAATGCTGTTGGCAGCTTTTCGAACGTCGCCGCCGCAGGCGGTACAAATGTACTCTTTTACCTCATCTGAGCAACCGATCATAAAGCCCATGCGTTCACTCATATAGCTCAGCGCCCGATCGACATAAGGTATAATATCATTCGGCGCAACCGGTTGAAATTCAAACACGGTACAGCGGCTGAGAATTGCATTATAGATATAAAAATACGGATTTTCGGTGGTAGAGGCAATCAAAGTAATGGAACCGTTTTCAATAAATTCCAGCAAAGATTGCTGCTGACGCTTATTGAAGTATTGAATCTCATCCAAGTACAGTAAAATACCGTTCGGACTGGTAAATGGATTGATGTCCTTAATAATTTCCTTAATGTCGGAAAGGGAGGCGGTGGTCGCATTAAGCTGATACAGTTTTTTGCTGCTGTTTTTTGCGATGATTTTGGCAATGGTGGTCTTTCCGCAACCGGACGGTCCGTAAAAAATCATATTCGGAATCTCATTGGACTCGATTATATTGCGAAGTAAGCAGCCCTCCGAAAGCAAATGCTTTTGGCCGACTACTTGTTCTAAATGCTCCGGACGCAAAATATCCGATAAGGGTCGCATAGACTCACTCCTTAGTCTTGATAAATCGGGAATTTTTCACACATCGCTATTACACGATCGGTGATAGCCTGCTTTTGTGCATCAAAATCATGGATGGTCAGCCCGATCAGGTGGGCAATTTCCCGCATTTCGTCTTTGCCGAATCCGCGTGTGGTTACGGCGGGCGTTCCGATGCGCAGGCCGCTGGTGATAAAGGGACTGAGCGGTTCGTTGGGAATGGTGTTCTTATTGGCGGTAATGTGCACCTCATCCAGACGTTGCTCCAGCTATTTGCCGGTTATGTTGCTGGAACGCAAATCAAG
>CAKRPM010000070.1 GCA_934378025.1 uncultured Eubacteriales bacterium
GCGTCACTGGCTGCAATTACCAATCTGCCCAGTAAATACGATCCGTATATCAGTGAGGATACGCGCGCCAATAATAAAGAACGCCAGGAAATCATTTTAAACAAGATGGCGGAACTCGGAAAGATCACAAAAGAAGAAGCCGAGGCTGCAAAAAAAGAAAAACTTGTTTTTAAAAACACCTCATCCAAAAGTAAAAACAGCAAGCAAAGTTATTTTGTGGAAGCGCTGATTGATCAGGTAATTGACGATTTGGTGGAGCAAAAAGGGTATAGCTATGCTTTTGCAAGCAATATGGTATATTCGGGCGGGCTTTCCATCTATTCCACGATGGAGCTGAACGCTCAAAAAATCTTAGACGAATCCTATAAGAATACATCAACCTTTACTACCTATGAGTTGGCGGCCAATGCAAAAGGGGAAACCCCCGAAAGCGCCATGGTAATTTTAAACAATAAAACCGGCGCGGTGGCGGCGCTGACCGGCGGTCGGGGGGAGAAAACCATCAATCGCGGTCTGAACCGCGCCACGATGTCTTATCGTCAGCCGGGTTCTTGCATGAAGCCGATCGGAACCTATGCGCCGGCTTTTGAGTATAAGGTGAAAATTAACGGCGCGCCGATTTCGCCCGGCACCATGATCTTGGATTCGTATGTAAAGGACGAGTGGCCGGTCAACTATGATGTGGTATCCAACAAACCCATGTCCGTACAAACGGCAATTGCGAATTCTACCAATACCGTTGCCGTAAAGGTGAATATGGCGCTCGGCGCTTCCAAAGCCTATAATTTCCTGAAAGAAAATATGGGCGTCACTTCCATGGTGGCGGGATCCGACGAGAACTCGGCGGTAACGGCACTGGGCGGTATGACAAAAGGCATTTCCGTGTTGGAAATTACGGCAGCTTATGAAACGTTTCCGAATGAGGGAACATATATTCGTCCGTACTATTACACCAAAATTGTAGATAGTAACGGAAAGGTGATTTTGGAAAAGACTCCTGAAACCCATACGGCCATTTCGCCTTCGACGGCTTCTATGATGAATATGCTTTTGCAGTATGCTGCGACGTACGGTACCGGTTCTCCCTCAAATTTCGGAACTACGGCAATCGCTGGTAAAACCGGTACGACCTCGGATAGTAAAGACCGATATTTTGTCGGATATACCGGATATTATACTGCCGGCGTTTGGTTTGGCTACGATACGCCGACCAGAATATCCTACAGCGGTATTAACCCGGCGGTAAAAGCGTGGCGGACGGTAATGTCACAGTTGCACGACGGGCTGGAGTATAAGAGCTTCACCGTACCGACCAATTTGCAGACGGTTGAGATTTGCTCTGAAACAGGGTTGCTGGCAACCGAAGAATGTAAAAAGGCCAAAACCAATGTTCAAGGACAATTTGCCGCGGAGGATGTGCCTAAGGAGAAGTGCACCAAGCACGTTGCGGCGGAAAAACCGGAGGAAAAACCGACGCAAAAACCCAATGATGAGAATAAAAAGCCGACGACGCCGACGGAACCCGATACGCCGACGACACCGGATACGCCAACGGAGCCGGATACGCCGACCGAGCCGGATACACCGACGGAGCCGGATACGCCGACCGAGCCGACAGATCCCGATCCGTCGGGCGGGAACACCACACAATAAGAAAAAGGGCGCTGAAAAAACAATTTGTTTTTTCAGCGCCCCAAAAAATAAAAGAGCCAGTTTTAAAACTTGCTCTTTGTAATTATGCGCGTTCGATTTTACCGGAGCGCAGACATCTTGTACAAACATTAATATGTTTAGGAGTTCCGTTCACAACAGCCTTGACTCTCTTTACGTTCGGTTTCCAAGCTCTATTGCTTCTTCTGTGAGAGTGAGACACCTGAATACCGAAAGCAATGTCTTTTCCGCACATCTCGCATTTTGCCATGTTGTTACACCTCCCTTTACTGAATACACATTAGCAAAATTTATTCTAACATAGGAAAAACGGAAAATCAAGCATTTTTTTAATTTTTTATAAACTTGTTGAGAAAAAAACGAAAATGTGCTATGATAATCCCATAGATGGCTCACTTTGTATGATTTTTAAAAGTCAGGATGAAAAAAACGAAAAATGTTTTATTCTCGCTTGCAGGAAAAATTGAATAGCTTATCTTTGCGTCCGCTGTTCTTGGCGGCAAGCGGCGTGGTATTTTCTTTTTTACTGTGCAGCTTTTTGCCGATAATAGCCGTGGCGGCTTTGGCGGTAATTGCCTTGGCGGTCGGTGTGCTGCTTTGTTGCAAACATAACCGGGCGGGTATATTTTTGATTGCGGTTTTACTGGGAATTTTGTATTTTACGGCGTACGAATTTTTGATTTATATGCCCACCGATCGATTGAAGGGAAAGGAAATTACGCTGACCGGTACGTTGGCCTCGGCGGTGGTACAAACCGAGAATGCCGAATACTATACGGTGTATCCTCAAACTATCACCTACCTGAATGATCATCCGAAAATTTTGGGCAAAGTTGTGGTTTATACGAAAAAAGGCAGCACGGATTTGCCGGTGGGTACCACGGTACGCTGCAGCGGGACGGTATTTGATGAGGACACTGATGAGGGCGAACGATTTGATTATCGGCGCACCAAGGGCGAATTTATCAGTTTATATACCGAAAAGATCACCAAGACAGCCGCGCCCGGCGATTATAACATCTTCGCATTGACGCAGAAAATTCGGCAAAGAATCGATCAAATTTACAAAAGCATTTATACTAAGGAAACGGCGGCATTTTTAAAAGGCTTGACGCTCGGAGATAAAACCGACATTGAAAAGGATGTTATTACGTCGTTTAAGTATTCGGGCGTTTCGCACGTGTTGGCCGTGTCCGGCATGCATCTTGCATTCTTAACCGGAATAATTTGGGCGCTGCTTTCGGCAGTGCATGCCAATTTGTATGTACGTTCCATAATTCAGTTGATTGTTATTTGGGCCTTGGCGGCAGTTACACAGTTTTCGCCTTCGTGCTGTCGCGCGGCGATTATGCTCAGCATTTATCATATCGGTATTTTGAAAAATAAAGAATCCGATTCTTATACGGCACTGTCGGTGGCAGTGGCACTTTGCTGCTTGCCGTGCCCTTATTCGATTTTAAATCCAAGCTTGATGCTCAGCAGTTCATCGACTTTCGGCATATTGTTGCTGTCCGGAAAAATCAGCGGTGCGTTTTCTTTGCATTGCAAACGCTTTAGCTTTTTGGGAAAGCTTTACAATATCTTGAAAAACAGCATTTGCATGTCGGTTGCCGCCACGATTTTTACCATGCCGGTGCTGATATTTTTCTTTCAAAGCATCTCGCTTTCGTCTCCGATTACCAATGTATTGATCATCATTCCTATCGAAATTATGTTTACATTGGCGCTGATTTCTCTTGCCTTTTGTTGGATTACGCCGTTGTATCCGATCTTTTCATTTTGTATGCAGCAAATGTACGATTATTGCTGTGCGGTAACACGTTTGATTGAAAAGCTTCCCACCGGCATGATGTATTTTGCCGATTGGCATTTTTGGGTTTTCTTCTTGCTGCTGGTGGTGATACTGGTTGCAATCTTTTTGCTGTCCCTTCGTTTTGAGCATTTCCCGAAGCACGGAGTTGCAATTTTGTCGGTATTGGTGCTCTATGGCGGATTGTTTGCCAGCTTTTATATTCCGAAAAATGAGGTAAATGTTTATTTTGTTTCGGCAGGTCAGGGAAATACCACACTGATTACCGCCAATGGCTCGGCGGTTTTAATCGATTGCGGCGGCAGCGGGTTGGGCGCCAGATCTTTGGAAAAAACATTGATGAAAGCCGGGGTGCGTAACATTGAGGCTATGTACTTTACGCATCTTGATAAGGATCATATTGTTTATGCGCCCGATCTTGTGAAACGGTATCGGCCGAAGAAAATTGTCGTTCCGGAACGGTCGACGTATTCCGAAGACGGCGGAAAATTGTTATATACGGCGCGGTTGTGCGGCGCACAGGTGGATGAGGTTGTTTATAATCAAAACCAACGCGTCTTAGATAAAGCAACCCTTGAAATTTTCGCCGAACATGCCGGGATTTCCTCGGAAGAAGAAAATGAAAACTCACTGGTTTATCGTTTGACATTCGGGAAAACCCGCGTGCTTTTTATGGGCGATCTGGCAGGCGAGGGCGAAGAATATTTGCTAATGCTTGAAAAAGATTTGCAAAGTGATATTATCGAGATCGGTCATCACGGTTCCGCCACGTCCAGCAGTGAAGAACTGCTTTCGGCGTCCGGTGCCAAGTATGCGGTGATTTCCGTCGGTAAGAACAATTCGTATAATTTGCCGTCCAAAAAGGTGTTGCGTCGGCTGAAGACCATGGGATTTGAAATTTTCAGAACCGATTTGGACGGTACCGTTGCGGTGTCCATTACGCCGGAGCGGTATACGATCGAGAAAGGATATTAAATGAGCATCGATATTTTAAAGGAAAAACTGAAAAACCGCGATACGGCCGGACTGTATTATTTTTACGGTGAGGAAGAGTATTTAAAACGGTATTATTATGAACAATTGCGTAAAAAGACGGCGGACGGGTTTTCGGAATTTAATATAACCGAGCCGTCGGGGGAGCAATTGGATTTAAATGCTTTTGAAAATATTGTCAACAGCTTTCCGATGATGAGCGACAAAAAGTTTGTCGGGATTTCCGATTTGCGTCATGATCTGTTGACGGATCAGTATAAAAAGGGGCTTTCCTCCGTATTAAAGGATTTGCCGGAATATTTATGTTTGGTCTTTATGGATACGGCTCAGAAAAACGGTTCGGACGCCGTGCTTCAAAAAATCATCGAAAAAGCCGGGGGCGTGGCGGTACGGTTTGATCGGCCGACGCCGGGCGCATTGGCAAGCTGGGGAAAACGGCATTTTCAAAGTTTGGGAAAAAAGATTTCCGGCGAAAACATGCAGTACATTTTGCGCATAGCCGATAACGATATGCTTTCTTTGAAAAATGAAATTGTTAAAATTGCCGCTTTTGCAAAAGGAGAGCAGGTTCAGCGCGCCGATATTGACGCAGTCATTACCAAAAGTCTGGAAACCAATCGCTTTGCCCTCAGTGATGCGGTCAGCAAGCGGGACTTTCGTGCGGCACTGTTGCTTATAGGCGATTTGTATGCCCAGGATTATGACGATATTCAAATTGTAAATTTAATTTACCGCTGTATTTGTGATTTGCTGCGCGCCAACTGGGCATTGGCAGGCGGCGTCAGTCGGGAGCAGTTTGCAAAAGATTTCGGACTGAATCCCTACGGTGCCGGCAAAATGATGCGTGCCACCAAGGCGCTCGGCGAACGTACTCTTATGCGTTCTGCCGAGTTGTGTCTGGAATGTGAAAAACGGTTAAAGGGTGAGGCTGTCGATAAAAAGGCCTTGGTGTACGATTTGATCGGCCGCTTGATGGGATGTGACACCCGTTTATGAAGCCGCATATTGACCCCATAATTTTGGTGGAAGGAAAATACGATAAGATTAAACTGGAAAGTCTTGTTGACGCATTGATCATTCCGACGGACGGCTTTGGAATTTTTAAAAACAAAGCGCTTAAAGACAATATTAAAACACTTGCCGCCGCCCACGGCGCCATTATTTTAACAGACAGCGATCGCGCGGGTTTTCTCATTCGGAAGTACTTGCATGATTTGCTGCAAAAGTGTTCGGTGACGGATGTTTATGTGCCGGATATATATGGGAAGGAAAAGCGGAAAAGCGTTACCTCTGCGGAAGGAAAGCTCGGTGTAGAGGGGATGCCGCCCGAAATATTGCAGCGGCTGTTGCGCGCGTTACAGGGAAACGCTCCTAAAACGGGAGAGGCGATTGTCAGCGCGGATTTATATGAGATGGGTTTGTTTGGAACAACGGACAGTGCTGCCCGCCGCCGCGAGTTGCAAAATCGGCTGATGTTGCCGGGCAGACTGAACAAAAATATGTTATTGCGCGTCTTAAATGCACGGTTTACCAAAGAAGAGTTTGTTCGTTTTTATAAAAATTTATAATTAAAACGGCGCGGTTGATGATTTGGCAAAGATCGGCGCCGTATTTTTTTAAAAAATACCAACCAATGTTTGTTTTTTACGTGTAATAAGTATAAGAAGGGAAAAATATGTGGATATTTTTTGCATTCGGTTCGGCTTTTTTGGCCGGGATTACATCAATTCTTGCCAAGTGCGGGATTCGTAAAACGGATTCCGATACTGCGACGGCAATTCGTACCGTTATTGTGCTGGCCTTTTCTTGGCTGATGCTGAAAATTCCCGCCAAAAAATCATTAAAACAATAAATCAGTGCGGCCCCCAACGGGGGTCGCACTGATTTGTTGAAGTTTTAATTTTTTGTAAAGGTTGCGTGCGCTCACGCAGTGCGCCGGCTGTTTTGGGCGTCAGCGTTCAAGCTCATTTCGGCTGTTCACTTTCTCCTCTGTATCCTCACTTGAGCCGGAAACGGATTCAATGGTACTTTTTACATTTTTATAAAGGTCGCATGTCATTAAGTTGCGCAGCTCGTCATCATCGGCAATGCGCCAGCCGTTTTCGCTTTTCTTCAGCGTCAGCTTATAAGTGCTTTCCTTATTTTCAATCTTCCCGTTTTCGTACATTTTGCGCATTTCCTGGGGAATCAGACCGGTTAAATCCGCATTTTCATCCTGTACCATATTATACAGCGATTCATCCGAAAATATATTAGCGGCCACGGTGTACATGGCGGTGGCATAAGCGTCGGAAAGATTGGGGTGTGTTACCTTAATCTCTGCGGTTGCCGTATTGTCCGTTTCGGTGACCGATTGGACGGAGAAGCGCATGCTTGAGTAGCACAGCTGAAATGTTTCCGTGTACT
>CAKRPM010000071.1 GCA_934378025.1 uncultured Eubacteriales bacterium
GTGCAAATTTCGGCGCAGTGGATGTTTTGCGCCCGAACGCCCGCGTTCAAAAGCACCAGCTCAAGCGCTCGCCATAAATTCAGCAGATATTTCTCCCCCTTGGGGGTAAAAAGATTTTGCTCGCCCCACCGATCGGTAAAGGCGTCATAAACGTCCCGTCCGACCTCAAAGCAGCACGGCCCGATGCAGGGGCCGATGGCGGCAATGACGTTTTTCGGATCGGTACCGTAGCGCTCGGTCATGGAATGTACGGCCTTGGCGCCGATGCCCGCCAGCGTGCCGCGCCAACCCGAATGAACGGCGGCGACCGCCTTTTTTACAGGGTCGGCCAGCAAAATGCCGCCGCAATCCGCCGTAAACGCCGCAAGCGGTGTTTCGGGCAGGTCGGTGATCAGTCCGTCCGCGGCGGCAAAATCGCTTTGCTTGGTCATGCCCATGCCGGCGCGGTTCTCCTCCACGGGCAGCACGTCCGTTTGATGCACCTGCTTTGTAAGGGTAAAGCGGGGCAGGCAAAATCCCTCCGCCTGACACAAACGACGGTAATTTTCCGCAACCGCCGTCCGATCTTCCCGGGAAAAAGACAAATTCATTGTACCGAGATAGCCCTGACTGACCCCGCCGTGCCGCGTGGTAAAGCAATGGCGGACAAATCCCGCCTCGTCCAGCGCCTTGCAGTGCAGCGTAACAACCTCTTTGGTTTTTTGAAAATAAAAATCACTCATGCTCTTATTATATACGATAACTTTCAAATTGACAAGTGAGAACGAAAATTATATAATAAACTTTTGTAAAGAAGAGAGGGGGCGGACCTATGAAAACCATTTGTGCAATTTCCACGCCGCGCGGCGTGGGCGGTATCGGCGTAATACGCGTCAGTGGGGAAAGCGCGATTGAAATTTGTGAAAAAATCGTATTTCCCGGCCGCCCCTTGCATGAAATTGAATCGGGGCGAACGGTGTTTGCCCGGGTCAAGGACGGCGGACAGACCGTGGATGAAATCATGGTCAGCGTTTTCCGCGGGCCGCACTGCTTTACCGGGGAGGATACGGTGGAGCTGTCCTGCCACGGCGGCATGTACATTTTAAATCGGGTGATTACGCTGCTGCTTCGCGCAGGGTGCGCGCCGGCGGCGGCGGGCGAATTTACCAAACGCGCGTTTTTAAACGGAAAAATGGATTTGACTCAGGCGGAAGCGGTGATTGATTTAATTCATGCGGACAGTCGGCTGCAGGCGTCGGGGGCGCTGCGGCAGATGGACGGACTGCTCGGCCGAAAAATGAACGCGGTGCGCGACTGCCTGATCGAAGTGAATACGGAAATTATGGCGTATGTGGACTATCCGGAGGAAACCATCGGTGAAATTGACGAGGATTCGATAAAACGGCGGCTGACGGAAAGCGCCGCGCAGCTTTCGCGCCTGGCGGCGTCCTTTGAACGCGGGCAGGTCATTCGCGACGGTATTGCGACGGTCATTGCAGGGCGCCCCAACGTCGGCAAAAGTACGCTGATGAATTTGCTTTTGCAGCGGGATAAGAGCATTGTAACCGATACGGCGGGTACGACCAGAGATTTGGTGGAGGATCGCGCGGTATTGGGCGACATGGTGCTGCATCTGACCGATACGGCGGGGATTCATGAAACCGGAGATAAAGTGGAGCAAATCGGCGTTGCCCGTGCGCGAGACGCCGCCCGATCGGCGCAGCTGGTATTGCTGGTGATAGATGTCAGTCGGCCGCTGACCGAAGAGGACTTTGAAATCTTTGAGCTCTGTCGGGACAAATGCACCGTACTGATCGCCAACAAAACCGACTGCGGGGAAGCCGCGGATTTATCAAAAGTGCCTTTTGAGCATATCGTGCCGATGAGTGCGAAGCGGGAACAGGGACTGGAAATGTTGACCGAAACCGTGCGCACGTTGTTTTTGGGAGAGGCCTTTGACGAGGAGGAAACCTTGTTGACCAACCAACGGCAGCGGGCGGCGGTGCTGTCCGCACTGGAGAGTGTGCAGGCGGCGGCTGCGGCGATGTCGGCGGGGTTCACGCCCGATTTGGTGAGTGTGGATATCGAAAATGCGGCGCAGGCGTTGGGAGAGTTGACCGGCCAAAATGTAAGAGAACAAATGATAGAGGATATTTTTTCGAGATTTTGCGTGGGGAAATAAGACATGTATAAAATGGACGAACAATTTGATGTAGTCGTCGTCGGCGCGGGACATGCGGGGATTGAAGCCGGGCTGGCGGCGGCAAGACTCGGCTGTCGGGTAGGGGTGTTTACCATCCAGCTGGACGCGGTGGGGAATATGCCCTGCAATCCCTCCATCGGCGGTACCGCCAAGGGGCATTTGGTGCGGGAAATCGACGCGCTGGGCGGGGAAATGGCCAAGGCGGCGGACGCGACGTTTTTGCAAAGCCGCATGTTGAATTTGGGCAAAGGCCCCGCCGTTCATTCCCTTCGGGTGCAGTCCGATCGGATTGCCTATCGCACTTATATGAAGCATACGCTGGAACGTCAGACGGGGCTGCGGCTGCTGCAGGGCGAGATTGTGGACATCACCCGAGAGGACGGAAAAATCACCGGTGTGGTGACCAAACTCGGCGCATGGTATGCCGCCCGCGCCGTTGTGCTGGCAAGCGGCACCTATTTAAAAGGACGGATTATTGTCGGCGATGTGTGCTATGAGGGCGGGCCGGACGGTATGTATGCCGCCACGGCGCTTTCCGATAGACTTCGGGCCATGGGGGTACGCCTTCGCTGCTTTAAAACGGGGACGCCGCCGCGCGTCAATCGCCGCAGCATCGATTTTTCCGAAACCGAGGTGCAGTACGGGGACGAGCCGGTGGAGCCGTTTTCCTTTGAAACAGAGGGAACGCTGGAAAATAAAGTGGTTTGCCATTTGACCTATACCAATCCGAAAACGCATAAAATCATTTTGGACAATCTGCATCTTTCACCGCTGTACAGCGGGCTGATCGAGGGCGTCGGGCCGCGTTACTGCCCGAGCATCGAAACCAAGGTGGAGCGGTTTAAGGACAAAGACCGTCATCAGATTTTTATTGAACCGTGCGGCTTGGAAACGGAGGAAATGTATATTCAGGGGCTGTCCTCCTCCATGCCCGAGCATGTGCAGCTGGCGTTTTTGCACACCATGGCGGGGCTGGAGCATGCCGAAATGATGCGCCCGGCGTACGCGATTGAATACGATTGCGCCGATCCTACGCAGCTGGACGCGTCGCTTTCGTTTAAAGAAATTCCGGGGCTGTACGGCGCCGGTCAGTTTAACGGATCGTCCGGTTATGAAGAGGCGGCGGCGCAAGGGCTGATCGCCGGCATCAATGCCGCGCGCTTTGTGCAGAAAAAATCGCCGTTTGTGTTGGATCGCAGCACTTCGTATATCGGTACGCTGATTGACGATTTGGTAACCAAGGGGACGGAGGAACCGTATCGCATGATGACCTCGCGCAGCGAGTACAGATTGTTGCTGCGGCAAGACAATGCGGATATGCGCCTGACGCCGCTCGGATATGAGCTGGGGCTGATTTCAAAGGCGCGTTATGAAAAATTTATTGCCAAAAGGGCGCACATCGAGGCGGAAATCGATCGCCTGGAGCATACCTACCTTTCCGAAAAAAACGAAGCCGTACAGGCATTGCTTTTGCAAAAGGGAACCCCCGCCCTGAAATCCGGGGCTTCATTGGGCGACCTATTGCGCCGACCGCAGATTACTTATGAGGATTTGGCCTCGGTGGATCCCGACCGTCCCGTCCTGACGGCGGCGGAACGCCGGCAGGCGGAAATCGCGCTTAAATACAAAGGATATATCGACAAACAGCAACAGCAAATCGAGCACTTTTTAAAGCTGGAGGAAAAGCGGCTGCCGGAGGACATTGACTATAATGATCTGCACGGTCTGCGCCTGGAAGCGCGTCAAAAGCTGACGGCCATCCGTCCCGGCAATATCGGGCAGGCAAGCCGCATCAGCGGCGTCAGTCCCGCAGATATCAGCGTGCTGATGATTTATCTGGAGGCGGGGGAGAAAAAATGAATTTTGAGGACAAGCTTTCTGCGGCACTGGCACAGTTTTCTCTGTCGCCGCAGCAAATTCACCTTATGGCGGCCTTTAACGATGTTTTGCTGCGGGTGAATGAGCAGCTGAATTTAACCGCCGTGACCGATGCGGATGAAATGGTGCAAAAGCATTATGTCGATTCGCTGCTGGGATTGAAAACGGGCGAAATCGGCGAAACGGTGCTGGATGTGGGATGCGGCGCGGGCTTTCCGAGCGTGCCGCTGATGATTGCCCATCCCGCACGCTTTACGTTGTTGGACGCGCTGCAAAAGCGCCTGGATTTTATTCAAGGGGCGCTGGACGAAATCGGCGGTCCGCAGCCGATGCTTTTGCATGGACGCGCCGAGCAGTACGGACGGGAGCCGGGCTTTCGGGAGCAGTATGATACGGTGGTGGCGCGCGCAGTGGCGGGGCTGGATATACTGGCGGAATATTGCCTGCCGTTTGTGAAAGTCGGCGGCGTCTTTTTGGCCTATAAAGGGCCGGGCGGCAGGGCGGAGGCCGAGCAGGCAGAAGGCGCGCTTTTGCAGCTGGGCGGTCGATTGGAGCGAACCGAAACCTTTACGCTTTCAAATGATCAAAAGCGGGAAATTTTGATCATTCGAAAAATTGCGCCCACGCCGGAGCGTTTCCCGAGGACCAGCAAAAAAATCAAAACGCGTCCGCTCGGACGATAAATCGAAAACGGAGCCGTAAAAACAGCTGTTTTTACGGCTCCGTTTTGTCGTGCGGAGAGAAGTGCTTTTTTACAGATTGGCAATGCTGTCAAAGGTGTAGCCGTCCGCACGCATTTTGTCAATATATTCGCCCAAAATATCGGCGTTGGTACGGGAGACGGAGTGCAGCAATAATACCGCGCCGTTATGCGTGCGCGAGATAATTTTGTTGAGCGCCGCCTGCCGATCGGGCTGTTTGGCGGTGTCCCAGTCATAATAAGCAAAGCTCCAAAAAACGCTTTTAATGCCCAGCTTTTCGTTATAGTCCAGCGCTTGTCTGGAAAAGCGGCCGCAGGGGAAGCGGAAGTAGACGGTAGGCGTGGCGCCCGCCTCGGTGACCAGTTTGTCCCAACCGCGAATTTGCTCTTTGTATTTTTCAAAATCCGTCAGCCGGCTCATGTCGGCATGGGACAGCGAATGATTGCCCAAAACATGGCCTTCGCTGGAAATGCGGCACACAAGCTCGGCATTGTTCTTTACAAAGTTGCCGTCCACAAAAAATGCGGCGCTGACCTTCTTTTCTTTTAGCGTGTCCAAAATATCGGCCATGCAGCCGTTGTCATAACCGGCGTCAAAGGTCAGATACAGCTTTTTTTCGTCCTTATTGCCCAAGGCAATGACGCTTTTATATTCATTTAAAAATGTTGCCTCGGGGATCAGCGCGGGCTGTTCATGGGTTTCGTTGGGCTTAAAATACCAGTCGTAGGACGTGCTCTCTCCGCTGGCGGCGGCCATCAGCACCAGCGGGGTGCAGGCAATCAGTACGGGGAGTAGGATAAAGATTATTACATTGCTCAGCGTATTTTTTTTCAAAATTATCACCTCGGTTTTATCCTGCGTCGGAAAGCGGAAAATTATTCCGTTTTTTTCAAAAATAAGGGCTTGCAAAGGCGGGTCAGATGTGATAAAATACTAAGGTTATGAATAGAGAAGAAAATTAAAGCAAACGGTGAGTGAAAATGATTAGAGAAGATTTAAGAAATATTGCAATTATCGCACACGTAGACCATGGAAAGACGACGCTGGTGGATGAAATGCTCAAGCAAGGCGGCATCTTCCGTCAAGGCCAGGACGTGACCGAGCGGGTCATGGATTCGGGCGATTTGGAGCGCGAGCGCGGTATTACGATTTTGGCAAAGAACACCTCTGCCTCCTGGAAAGGTGTGAAAATCAACATTGTTGACACCCCGGGACACGCGGATTTTTCCGGCGAGGTGGAGCGTATTTTAAAGATGGTCAACGGCGTATTGCTGCTGGTGGACGCGGCGGAGGGGCCGATGCCGCAAACCCGCTTTGTTTTGCAAAAGGCGCTGGAAATGGGGCATAAGATCATTGTGGTGGTCAATAAGGTGGACAAGCCGGACGCCCGCCCCGACGAGGTGCTGGACGAGGTGCTGGAGCTGCTGATCGATCTGGACGCCAACGACGAACAATTGGACAGCCCGGTGGTATTTTGCTCGGGTCGTAACGGGACGGCTTCTTTGGCTCCCGATGTGGAGGGCGAGGATCTTTCTCCGTTGTTTGACAAAATTTTGGAGCATATCGATCCGCCGCAGGGGGATGAAACGGGCGCACTGCAAATGCTGGTTTCCTCCATTGATTATAACGACTATGTCGGACGGATCGGCATCGGCTGCATTACACGGGGCGTCATTCGGCAAAACATGGACGTCAGCGTTGTGGATTATCACAATCCCGACGTGCTGCGCACCGGCCGTCTGCCCGCTTTATTCGCCATTGAAGGGCTGAACCGTGTGCCGGTGACCGAGGCAAAGGTGGGCGATATTGTTTGCTTCAGCGGCGTTTCGGATATCACCATCGGGGAAACGCTGTGCGCCAAGGACGCGCCCGAGGCGCTTCCGTTTGTCAAAATCGGCGAGCCGACGATTGAAATGCGCTTTTCTGTCAACGACTCCCCCTTTGCGGGACAGGACGGGAAGTTTGTAACCTCCCGCCATTTGCGCGACCGTTTGCAGCGCGAGCTTTTGAAAGA
>CAKRPM010000072.1 GCA_934378025.1 uncultured Eubacteriales bacterium
GGCCTGTACATGCGCCCACAGATCCGCAAGCTGCTGCGGACGGGTGGTCTGGCCGCCCGAAGAATTGATGGCCAAGTGCGTGTTATAAATGAATACGGGTTGATCGTCTGCCTGACGATCGGCCAGCTTAATCCACTGGAACGAACGCTTGGAGTCCGAAGCGTAATGATAGGCGCCGCTGTCCATGCGCTCAAAACGATCCGCTTTGTAGAAGATCATCAAGCCGCGCGAAATGCTGGTGGACATGCCGTCCTCTTCGGTCAGTCTCCGACAGGCGTACACGTCGCGCAGATTTTTGGAAAGATATGCGTTCCAGTCGAAATAACCGTTTTCGCCACAACCCTGACAAGCTTCCTGAATTCCGATAATGTCCGGTTGATACTCCAAGATCATTCCGACGGTGGCCGCCGCACGTTGCGCGGGTGAGGCATATTCATCCTGCGTCGTGTTGTAATCCAAGACATTGAAGCTCATGATGCTCATTTCGTTTTCCCACGGTGCGGTTTGCCCCGACACGCTGGCCGGCACCCCGACATCCGCCGCCGCAAACAACGACATGGTTACAATCATGAGGGCAATTAAGATCATTGCCACACTGCGTTTGGTGATTCGTTTCACAAGAACCCTCCTCTAATTGATTTTTGTTCATTATAACGAAAGTTTTTGTATATGTCAATGACTTTTGTTGCAAAAGTTATATTATTTTGTAGACAAACTGTTATTCTTTAAAAAGTTATGTATAAATTGTGAATTTTAAAGTTTTTGAAAATGCTGTACAAACTAATGAAAAGTTTTTTGTTTTTATTCAATTCGCCGAAAAACAAAAAACGCGGTTGACAAACCCTCGCCTCGGTGCTACACTGTGACTGTAAATATAAAGGGGGCAAAAGATATGTTTCGTTTTTCAGCGGCAAGTAAATATTACGGCGCTGATTTTCGTGCGTCTTTTTCCACCTTTGTAAATACTGCAATCTTTTCGGGCAGTGCCGCCGCACTGTCCTTTTTTCATGCGGCCGATATGTTCAAGGGTCTAATTGCGCGCATTAGCATTTTGCTATCCATTATTATGAAAGACGCTCTCCGGGATCCGAACACAAGACCGAAAACCGAAATGTGTGCTGCGTAACGCCGCACAACCAAAAGTGTTTTTTGAGGCCTTGCCGTTCGGCAAGGCCTCATTTTTATATTTTGAAAGGTGGTATTTTTTATGAATCCGAAAAACATTGATTGGACAAACCTCGGCTTTGGCTATGTAAAAACCGACAAGCGCTTTCGCGCAGTATGGAAAGACGGTGCTTGGAGTCAGGGAGAGCTGACAGACGACGAGCAGCTTCACATTAACGAAAGCGCCGGCGTACTGCAATATGCGCAAACCTGCTTCGAGGGCATGAAAGCCTATCGGACGGAAAACGGTGACATTGTCATCTTCCGCCCCGATCTGAACGAAAAGCGCATGGCGGATTCCTGCAAACGTCTGTGCATCCCCGAGTTGCCTGAGGGCATGTTTTTAGACGCCGTGGTGCAAACCGTTAAGGCCAACGCCGACTGGGTTCCGCCCTACGGCTCGGGCGCCACTTTATACATTCGTCCCTTTATCAGCGGTACGGGCGCCGTCATCGGCGTGGCACCGGCACCGGAATATGAATTCAGAGTATTCTGCACACCGGTCGGCCCGTATTTTAAAGGCGGTGCCAAACCGATTCGGCTGCGCGTCAGCGATTATGACCGCGCCGCCCCGCACGGAACCGGCGATATTAAGGCGGGGTTGAACTACGCCATGAGCTTGTACGCCTCTTATGAAGCCAAACATTCGGGCTATGCCGAGAATTTGTATTTGGACGCCGCCACCCGCACAAAGGTGGAAGAAACCGGCGGTGCCAACGTTCTCTTTGTCACCAAAGATCATAAGGTCGTCACCCCGAAATCCCCGTCCATTCTGCCGTCGGTTACCCGCAGATCGCTGATGGTGGCCGCAAAGGAATACCTGGGATTGGAAACCGAAGAACGCGACGTTTATTTTTCCGAGGTACCCGAATTTGTTGAATGCGGTCTGTGCGGAACGGCCGCCGTCATTTCCCCGGTCGGCAGCATCACCGATCATGATCGGGAAATCGTATTTGCCTCCGGCATGGAGCAAATGGGACCTGTTACCAAACAACTGTACGATACATTAACCGGCATCCAGATGGGTCGGTTGCCCGATCGCTTCGGATGGGTTTATAAAGTAAAATAATACTATATTAAAGGAGAGAAACATCATGTCAGAAAGCAAAACCAACTATACCGTTTGCCTGCCCAGCTATTCCATCGGGCCGGATTGCTACCGCGAAATACCGTATATCACCCGCTACTTCGGTACAAAAGCGGTGATTATCGGCGGAAAAACCGCCATGGAAAAAGCCAAACCCTACTTTACGTCCGCCTTAAAGGATACAAAGGTGCAAATTCTTGATTACATTTGGTACGGCGGCGACTCCAGCTACGAAAACGGGGACGCACTGATTGAAAACCAAACGGTACAAAACGCTGACATGCTGTTTGCCGTCGGCGGCGGCCGTGCCTGCGACACGGTAAAGTATGTTGCGGACAAGCTGGACAAACCGCTCTTTACCTTCCCGACCGTTGCCTCCAATTGCGCGGCGGTCACCGCCATCACCGTAATGTATAATGCGGACGGCACTTTCAAAGATTACTACTACCCCAAGCTTGCCAATCATTGCTTTATCAATTCCGCCATCATTGCCGATTCCCCGCGCAGCCTTTTGTGGGCGGGCATCGGCGACGCCTTGAGCAAAGAGTGCGAAGCGGTCTTTTCCTCGCAAGACGACACCCTTTCCCACACGCCGCTTATGGGCAAACAGGTCAGCCGCATCTGCACCGATCCGTTGGTGGAAAACGGCGCGGCAGCGCTGCAGTCCATTGAAAAAAATCAGCCGTCCTATGCCTTGGATCAAGTCACCCTGGATATCATCATCTCCACCGGCATTGTATCCAATCTTATGACCACCAAGGACGACTATTACTACAACTCCACCATTGCGCACTGCGTCTATTACGGCGCCACCGTCACCGAAAAAGGCCATGCACATCTGCACGGCGAGGTGGTATCGCTGGGCGTACTGTGCCTGCTGCAATATGCAAAGGACACCGCGCAGCTGGAACGGCTGATGAAATTCAACGCCTCCATCGGCCTGCCTGTTTGCTTTGATGATATTGAAATCGGCGAGGATGAATTTGAAAAGATGGCCGATAAATTCGTAACCACGACCGAGTGGGCCAAACGTCCGAAATGCGTTAACCGCGCCGATATGCTGGATGCCATGCGCGCGGTAAATGCACGCGGCAGAGCCTTCAAAGCCTGCGGCAAGTAAAAAAGAAAGAACCGGTGATAATCTGTTATGAAAAAATTTCTCTCCTTTTTTGCAAAAAACAAGCTGGTCATTCTGACCGTTGTCATGGCCGTCTTTTCCTTTTGTCTGCCGGCCCCATTTATCTGGATGAACGCCAATATTTCCATTGATCTTTCCTTTGTTCCCTTTTTGGCGAAAAACTTTCCGAGTCTCGGCTTTGTCAACATTCTGTTGTGCGTCATCATGTTCGGCATGGGCATGACGCTGCGTGCCAGAGATTTTAAATACATTCTCAAAAAGCCCGGTGACGTATTGATCGGTATTGCCAGCCAGTACATTTTTATGGCGGGATTCGGCTGGCTGGTGGCCAAAGGGCTGCTGCTGTTGAACATCGGCGACGCGGAAATCTGTGCGCAGATCGCCGTCGGCCTGGTTTTGCTCGGCTGTGTGCCGGGCGGTACGGCCTCCAATGTTATGACATTTCTGGCCAAGGGCGACGTGGCCCTTTCCATCACGATCACCATGTGCACCACGCTGCTTGCCCCCGCTTTTACGCCGGCACTGACCTTGCTGCTGGCAGGCGAATGGATCAATGTCAATTTCTGGAATATGTTTATCAGTATCATTGCCGTGGTGCTGCTCCCCATTCTTTTGGGGCTGGGCGTTCATGCGCTTTTGGGCGAGAGCGCCGATAAACTGAAAGGCTTTTTGGTCAATTTATCCACCTTCTGCATCATTTTGGTGGTCGGCCTTTGCGTCGGTCCCAACCGCTCGCAATTTACCTCCGGCGGCATCAGCGTTATTTTAATTACCGTGCTGGCCGTAGCGCTGCATCATGTATTGGGGCTGGCGGCAGGATATGTCGTGGCCAAGGCATTTCATTTTAATGAAAAGAAAGTGCGCGCACTGTCATTGGAGGTCGGACTGCAAAATTCAGGTCTTTCCTGCACATTGGCAAAAACCGCGTTCGGCGGCACTATGGCCATTCTGCCCTGTGTGATTGCCACCGTGGTGCATCAAATTATCGGGCCGGTCGTGGCCGGCATTTTCGCCGCCCGTCCCGACCCGGACGAGGCCGAAGCGGCCATTCCCGCCGCAACGGTACAAGCATAATTTTTAATTTATAAGGAGTATTGTTATGGACATTAGCAAATACGGTATTCAGTACTACCCGGCGCCCGTTGCCGGGCACAAGTGGATCGAAAAAGATCATATTACCAAAGCACCCAAGTGGTGCAGCGTCGATTTGCGCGACGGCAATCAAAGCCTGATCGTGCCGATGAGTCTGGAGGAAAAGCTGACCTTTTACAAGCTGCTTTTACAAGTGGGATTTAAAGAAATCGAAGTCGGTTTTCCCGCAGCCAGCGAAACGGAATATACTTTCTTGCGGACGCTGATCGAGCAAAATTTGATCCCCGAGGACGTTACCGTACAGGTGCTGACCCAATGCCGCGAACATATCATCCGCAAAACCTTTGAAGCCTGCAAGGGAGCACCGAGCGCTATTATCCATTTTTATAATTCCGTCAGCGTCGCCCAGCGCGAGCAAGTATTCCGCAAAAGCCGCGAGGAAATCAAAGCCATTGCCGTCGAAGGCGCACGGCTGGTCAAAAAGCTGGCGGCGGAATATGACGGTAATTTCCGTTTTGAATATTCTCCGGAAAGCTTTACCGGCGCGGAGCCGGAATACGCGCTGGAGGTTTGCAACGCCGTACTGGACGTATTGCAGCCGGGGCCGGACAACAACGTGATTATCAATCTGCCGGTCACGGTGGAACTGAGCATGCCGCATGTTTACGCCGATCAGGTGGAATACATCCATGAAAATATCAAATACCGCGAATATGTCACACTGTCACTGCATCCGCACAATGATCGCGGCTGCGGCGTGGCGGACACGGAGCTGGCGCTTTTGGCGGGCGCAGACCGTGTGGAGGGCACGCTGTTCGGCAACGGCGAGCGAACGGGCAATGTGGATATTGTCACACTGGCGCTTAATATGTATGCAACCGGCGTCGATCCCCATTTGGATTTTTCCGACATGCCCGCACTTGTCAAAACGTACGAAGAGTGCACCCGCATGCACGTTTACGAGCGTTCCCCCTACGCCGGCGCACTGGTATTTGCCGCCTTTTCGGGCAGCCATCAGGATGCCATCGCCAAGGGCATGCACTACCGCACCGAAAAAGCGCTGCATACCTGGAACGTCCCCTATATTCCCATTGATCCCAAAGATATCGGACGCACCTATGACGCCGATGTAATTCGCGTAAATTCACAAAGCGGCAAAGGCGGCATCGGCTATCTGCTGGAAGAAACCTACGGTTATGTTTTACCCGCCAAAATGCGCGAACATCTGAGTTATCTTTGCAAAAGCGTTTCCGATCGCGAGCATCGCGAGCTGAAAATGAGCGATGTGCTGGCGCTGTTCCAAGAGCATTACTTTAACTGTGAAGCGCCGCTGGCGGTGGCGGATATGAGTTTTTCCAAAACCGAGCAAACACCGGATGAGGCGGTCAGCACCACGGTCTGCTTTGTGGATGCTGAGGGAAGCCACAGCGTCAGTGCTGCCGGCAACGGTTCGCTGGACGCCGTATCCAATGCCTTAAAGGCCTATACCGGGAAACCGTACAAACTTTCCGTTTACACCGAGCACAGCATGCAGGAAAGCGGTTCCAAAAGCGTGGCGGCCGCATATATCGGGCTGGAAGACGAAAACGGAACGCTCTATTGGGGAGCGGGCACAGACACGGATATCATCCGCGCCAGCGCGCATGCGCTGATGAGCGCCTATAATAATTTCATTACGGCCAAGGAGGCATAAAATCATGGGAATGACAATGACGCAAAAGATTTTGGCGGCGCATGCCGGGTTGCCGACCGTACAGGCCGGACAGTTGATCGAGGCGAACCTTGATATCGTTTTGGGCAACGATATCACCACCCCGGTGGCCATCAATGAATTTCAAAAAGCCGGTTTTACCGACGTGTTTGATAAAGACAAAATTGCAATCGTACTCGACCATTTTGTGCCGAACAAAGACATCAAAGCGGCGGAGCAGTCCAAGCAATGCCGTACCTTTGCCTGCTCGCACTGTATCAACCATTTTTACGACGTGGGGAAAATGGGCATTGAGCATGCGCTGCTGCCCGAACAAGGCGTCGTAACTGCCGGGGACTGCATTATCGGCGCGGACAGCCATACCTGCACCTACGG
>CAKRPM010000073.1 GCA_934378025.1 uncultured Eubacteriales bacterium
ACAGCGCGCAGGTCAGCGATCTGATTCAACGTATTTTGGCATACGTCGCCGAACGGCCGCTGCTACAGCGACGCGCGTTTATCCTTCGTTTTATGTTTGATATGCCGGTTGCCAAAATTGCCGAGGAGCTATCTCTTTCCTCGGCCTGCACCGGAAACTACATTTACCGACTGCTCAAGGATGTCAGAAAAGAATTTCAGTCCGAATACATTCAGCAGTAACGTCCATTGCAAACCTATGCCGCTTTCATGAACGGCAGAAACGGAGAGGATTATTATGAATTTAAAAGACATATTAAACCGTGCAAAATTTGAGGTCATACCCGATAAAGAGGACATGCGTCAAAAGATTTTTCTTGCCGCCGAAGCGGAGCAGAAAAAGCCGCCGGTGCGCCGGTGGATCTATCGGACGGTCGGTCTGGCGGCCGCGCTTGCACTGCTTGTCGGATTCGGATATTTTACCTTTCAATATTACAAATTTGACCGTTCCGTCAACATCAACGGCGATATCGCAGCGCTGAGCCAAGTGGTCTATGCCGCCCCCCGCAACGTAACAGACAGCGGCGTTTCCACCAATACCAGCGTCGATATCGTCACCAAAGAGCATATCAGTTTAAAAGCATTGGAGAAGTGTATTTCTGTAACGCCCGAGGTTTCCTACACCATTCACAAAAAAGGCGTCAATCGTTTTTCCATGACTTTTGACGAGCCTTTGGAAAAAGACACCTCCTATACGGTCAATTCCGTATCTTCCGGCGACATCGTTTATCGCTGGTCACTGCAGACGGAAAAGAGTTTTGCCATTACCAACGCCTACCCGTCTTCCGACGATTTTTATTGTGATGTGGACACCGGAATCGAAGTTACGTTTTCGGAAAGCGACGTCGGTGATTTTCAGGATTATTTTTCCATCGAACCCGCCGTGGCCGGAACATTTCACCATAACGGCAGAACCTGGATCTTTTCGCCGGAGAAAAACCTATCTCCCTATACCACCTACACCGTCACCGTAGACGGCGACATTGCCGGCTCGGAAGAAAAACCGCTGGGAAGCGATTATGTTTTCAGCTTTACCACCGGTGCTTCCGATGAAAAATATGCGTTTGTCGTCAACAACGGCCACGACATTGCCGACACTTTCTTGAGCAGCGAATCCCCCATGGTCAAAATTACGGCAAAAGGCAATTTTGCCGGCACCGCAGATATTACCGTTTACCGTATTCCGGATACCGAAAGCTACATTCAGCTGCACCAAAAATATGACGGCGACGCCATCATTTCAGGCACGATTGCCAAAGACATTGCCGAAAAGGGCTTTTCGGTTTATTCCAAATTTTCCGCGTCGGCGCGGCAATACGCCTCCGAAGAGAAGGACACGTATTATTTCCAATATCCCAAAGAATTGGATCGGGGCTACTACATCACCGAAATTGTCTGGAGCGGTGCCCGTCTTTATCAATTTGTACAGTCCACCGATTTATCGGTTTATGCCGCGCTGATCGGCAACGACTGCACCGTTTGGGTCAACAACACGCAAAGCAAGCTGCCGGCCGGGAAAGCCACGGTCAGCATCGACGACGCACAAACGGCGCAAACCGATGCAAACGGACTGGCCGAATTTCAAGAGGTTTCCGAAACCGAGCGTCAGCATCTTATTAAAATTGATTTTGCCGGCGAGCCGACATTTGTTACCTTTTTACCCAAGCACAGCGATGTACAGCGTGTGGATTACTACAGCTATCTTTATACCGACAGTTCCGTTTACCGTCCCACCGACACCGTAAACATTTGGGGATGCGTGCGCGTGCGCAATCAAGGCGCTTCCCTGTCCGGTTTGAAAATTCATGCGGACTGGAACGATACGGATTATCCGATTACACCGGATGAAAACGGTGCTTTCAGCGTTCAAATTCCCCTGCAAAACAACCGCACCGATTCCTCTTCCGTCGTAACGCTTTCCGCCGGCGGCACCGAGCTGATTCAAAAAGAAATTCAAATTGCCGAATATGACTTGCCCACGTACACCCTTACCGCAAGCACCGACAAAAATGCGTATATCGCCGGTACGGCAATGACAGCGAACGTTCAGGCAACCTATTATGACGGCACACCCGCTGCCAATTTAAAAATCACCAATTACGAATTAGGGTCCGCCGTTACAGACGGCAACGGCACGGCGCGGCTCAATGTCGCCGCTACCTCCTACACCGAGGAAACGCTTGCCGAAAACACGGTAATGAATACCACGCTGCCGTATTTTAAACAAATCGATTGGCAATGCGACACTGCACTGGAGCAGTATTTTTCCACCACCGATACGGCTGTTATTTTCTATAATACCGAGTTTATCAGCACCACCCTCACCCCCAAAGAAAATGACGGCTTTTCCCTTGACATTAAAACGCGAAAAGTCGATCTGACAAAGCTGAACAGCATGAGCAAAGCCGAAGTTCAGGCGCTGTACGGCGAAATTCCGGAAGCGCTTTATGACGGCGGCGCTGTTGACAAGTCACTTTCCGTAGAGGTGCATCACGTAACGTATGACCGCGAAAAGACAGGCTCATCTTATGATTATGTCAGCAAAAAAGTGATCAATAACTATACCTACACGGAAAAGGACACCATCAGCAAAACCTACAATGTATCCACGGTCGGCGGCAACGCGATTTTAAATGACTTATCGTTACCCAACGGCGACGGATATTATTATCTGCGCGTTGCAATGAAAGACAGCAGCGGCAAAAACGCCTATGTAAATCTTTATTGTGCCGATGCGCCCGGTCAAGGCGTGGGCGACTACACCCTGAATGTTGACAAAAACACCGCGGTTGTCGGCGATAAAATCACCTTAAACATTAAAAAGGGCGGCGCGCAAACCGCGGTGCGGGAAGGCAGCTTTGTTTATCTGCTGGCCAACGATCGGATCATCGACACCGAGTATCAAAACACGCCGGCGGGATCGTTTACCTTCCGTGAGGAAAACATGCCGGACACCGATATTTACGGCGCCTACTTTGACGGCGCGCACGTATATGCGCTGGAATACCATACGGTCGTATTGGATACAACCAGCAAAAAGCTGACGCTGAGCATCAAACCCGATCAAAAAACATATCAACCGGGCGACACCGTTCAGCTGACCCTGTCCATTAAGGATCCGTCGGGGAAACCGGTGAGCGCATCGTTTAATATCAACGTCGCAGATCAAGCGCTGCTGGACACCTATCAAAATGATCACGACATTGTTAACGCTCTTTACGGCGGCATATCCGATTTCACGCAAGCGGATACTTTCGCCTCTTACCGCTCCTTTGCGGACAACGGCGGCGGCGAAGGAGGCGGTCAAGGCGACGCACGGCGCGACTTTGAAGACACACCCGCCTTTTTGACCGGAAAAACCAATGCCGACGGCACGGCAAGCCTAAGCTTCACCCTATCCGACCGCGTTACCAAATGGGCCATCATCGCCCAGGCAATTGATGCAAACGGCCAAGCGGGCGACACCACCGAAACCGTTACCGCCACCAGTGACTTTTTCATCAGTGCCGATCAAACAAAAACCATCAAATCCACGGATGACGCCGTCATTTCCCTTCGCTGCGACGGCACGGCCGCAAGCGGCAATGTAACCACAAAAATCACGCTCAGTCGTGCGGACAAAACCGTAAAAGAACTGCAAAAAGAACACGGCGCCAAAGCACTCGTGTATTTCAATTTCGGAAAACTCGAAAAAGGAACCTACACCGTAAAAATTGCCTCGAAAAACGCAGCGGCGCAAGACGCACTTTCCTATTCCCTGACCGTTGCGGACAGTACGTTAAGCGTAAATCTTATCAGTCAGGATCTGACCAATGCGGCCGACGGCGGCACCCTGTTGCTGATGGATGAAAAGCGCAGCGCGCTGACCGAGACCATACAACGCCTGGCTCGCTATTCCTCCACACGGTTGGATCACCGAATCGGAGCGGCCGTAGCACAAAGCTATGCCGAGTACACCGGCGCCGCATTTGAAAATACCGACTGGTCATTTTTAAATGATTATATGGCCTACGGCTTTATGGCATACAAAACGGATGAAAACGCAGATCTCGGCTTTACGGCTCGCATTTGTGCGCTGATCGGCGACAACATCAATACGGATACAATGGAACAATATTTTGACAGCATTCTGGCCGATCCGGAAACTACCTTCAATGAAGCGCTGTGTGCGCTCTGGGGCAAGGCTTCATTACACAGTGCCGTCGAAAAGGATTTGGACTATTACTATGCGGAGGGCAACGCCTTTACCGCAGAGCAGCAGCTGTTATTCGCACTCGGATATGCCTATGGCGGCAATCAAAGCAAGGCCAATGAGATTTATCAGCAAAAAATCAAACCGCTGCTGCAGCATAAAGGCGACGAGTGGTACCTTCCGGCGGATGAGGCGGAGTTGCTCAGCCGTCAAAACGAGTATCTTGCACTTTTAGCATTGCGAATTTCCGCGGCGGAAAGCGAAGGAATTTTGCTGTACAATCGTAATAACAACAAAAATCTTTCGGCCTTTGCGGACATTGCCTATCTAAAAGAATACGTACCGTTGCTGGAAGGCAAAAATACCGCCCAAATCACTTATGCAGACGGCAGCAAACAAACCGTTGAATACGATCGTCATGCACTTATGACCGTAAAACTGCCGGATGCGGCCGGCAAAATCACCGTTACCGACATTCAAGGCACTACCGCCGCTTATATACGGCAGGCACAACCGGTCAGCACGTTATTCCGACAAGGTGCCAAAAGCGGAGAACTTGCCGTCACATTGCCGGAAACCGTTGTACTGGGCGAAACAGTTACACTGACGCTCTCCCCCAATCAGGGCGGCAATCCGGGCGGCTGTATTCAGCTGGCGCTTCCGGCCGGGCTGCATTTTGCGGGCATTGAAAACGGCGGTTGTTTACAAAGTCCCGACAAATCAAAGCTTACTGTCTATGCAGCGCAAAATCAAGGAGCTGTCACCGTGCACCTGCAAACCGTAATGCCGGGCAGCTTTACCATCGAACCGATGATTCTCGTAACGGACGGAGAACACTATCTTTCCTCTCCCGCCAAGAGCATCACCGTTACCGAAAAAGCGCAGTAACATCGCAAAAATATTTTAAAACGCGTCCTTTCAAAAGGGCGCGTTTTTTCTTTTTGTCGCAAAAATATAAATCTTTCGACAAAATTCGACAAAATTTTCCGCAATTCCTGCCGTATACTTTTTTCGATGAAAAAAAGAAAGGATGTGCACCGCATGACGTAACAGCAAAAAATTTAAAAGCAACAGATTTTTTTACTAAGTAGGAGGAATTAAATACAATGCAATTATTAAAGAAAAAGTCTTGGTTGGTTTTAGCGGTTTTACTGGTCATGCTAATCGGCACCGTGCCGTTTTCCGCCGGTGCCGCAAGCTCCGTTCCGGTAATTAAAACCCCGAAGCAGTATCAAATATACAACCGCAATGACGCCGTCAACATTACATGGTCCGCGCCGTCCGGCACCGTAAAAAACTACGTGATCAGCGTACGGCATTTATCTATGTTTACCGAAAAACCGAATCGTCTGATTGTAAATCAGGTGTCCCTGTCCGCTTCCACAAAATCCTATAAGCTTTCCAGGCTGGCTGTGGACGCCGGTTCAAACTACCGTATATCCGTATGCGCCGTATTGACTGACGGCTCTAAAAAATGGTCGACAGAAACCTATTTCTGCTCTTCGATTTTCAGAAAAGGCACCGGCTCTCATTATCCGTATTCCTTTAAAATTTCCGAGCTTTTGGAAGATGAGACAAAGAATGCAATATATTATTCCTGCCGTCCGTGGAACAATGCAAATCCGGACTCCTCCATCACCGAGATGGTAAACACCTTTCCCTTCTCTGTTACTACACCCGTCACGGCTCTCAATAACAACGATGGCGTCAACTCAGTTTTCCCGAGAAAACTAACCACCGAACATCCGATTATGGGTACTTGGACAAGGATTGATGATAACACATTTGAAGGTGTTGAAACCGATATTATGATTAATAAATATGTCAAGTGGTCAAACGGCGTAACCTCCGGCTGTTTTGAGGTGCAAAACGTAATGACGCACGAAATGGGTCACGCCTGCGGTCTGCCGGATATTTATCAAAGCTACGCTAAAGAATGGACAATGTATGGTGATTCTGCGGTATGCGAAACCAAAAAGAAGACCATAGAGAGTAATGATAAAGCCATGCTGAATGAAATTATGAGATAGGGGAGAAAAAAGGATGAAACATATAAAATTTATTGCTGCGGCTCTTATGATGCTTACCGTTGCAACCGCAGCCTGCGGCTGTGCAAAGAAAAAAAACGACAAAGAAATCATTGTCATGAATGGCAGTTACGGTACTTTTGACAAAGAATACATCGTAGAAAACTCCGATTTGATTGTCCGCGCAAAACCCGTGGAAGTTGTCAATCGGTACTACACCTGCCCCGAAGGCGTTTCCATTTTTACCGGTAAAGAAGAGGACAATGCAGAGG
>CAKRPM010000074.1 GCA_934378025.1 uncultured Eubacteriales bacterium
ACTCGATCGATCTGCGCAAAGTCGGCAGGACGGTTATGATAGCCCATCAGCCATCTTTCGGACTGCTTTCCGTATTTCTTTGCCATGGCAACGGTACGTTCGGTGATGTCCCGGAAGAAGCTCTCGGGAAGGGTCCAGTTGATAATCGTGGTGGAGAATACATCGAAATAGGGGCAGGACGCTACCATATCCCAGTTATCATATCCGCGCATCTCCATTACATAATAAGAGCCGAGCGTTGCATGCACACAGCAGGTAATTTCCAGCTTCGGATTGATCTCCTTGAGTACTCTGGAAGTATCCGACAGGGTAAAGAGCGCCTCTCTCCAGCGGAACTGCTTCACGTCGTCATTCATAAACTTCGGCATTTCGTAACCGTAATACGCCTCGAATTTTTTCATACATTCGGGGCAGCGGCACGCCCAATCATCCCCGGCGCCGCCGGTAATGGAAGCATAGGCTTTCGGGTATGAATAGTGCGGCTCGTCCCAGAAAAATCCGTCCACTTCGGTTTCCCGCGCCAGCTTCACGCACAAGCCCTGAAAATAATCGCGGAACGCATTCGTGTTAAAGCACGCGGCATTCAACACCTCGCCCGTATAAGCGGACACCTGACGGTGGTGAATATTGTTTTGCAAAAACAAACTAACCTGTTCGCCGCCGAAATACTTTCCGATGCCCCACAGGTCGGCCAGCACGCGCAGCCCGATCTCATGCGCTGTCTTTACAATGTTGTTAATGTTCGGAAACCAGAAATCCATGTCAAACTCGGTAATCGCCAAAATCACCGTGTCACATCCGTGTTCTTTCATTTCCTTGAAGTCCTTGGCGGCATGCTCTGCGTAGTTGATTCCGTAGTAGCTGACCGCCGTATGTTTAATGGCCATGAAAATCGCCTCCCTTTGACATTATTATAGCAACTGCCCGCTGCCGCATACAACCCAAAAAAGACAACCAAAGGTTTAAATTTCATAACTTTACAAACCCAAAAAGCTGTGCTATGATAAAAAAAGAAAGGGGGCGCCTTATGACATTTCTGGAATCGGATTTTTATGTCAAAATTCTTTCTGTTCAAAAGCTTTCTTGGGCGCATAATGACACGTATGTTCAACCGCGGCCGTATAACGCGCTGTCCTTCCGCCTGATCGGCGACGCCGATTTTTCCGACGGCAGCACCGTCACCCATTTGCAGGACGGCGATATTCTTTTTATGCCGGCGGGCGTGGGCTATCATCTGCGGACAAAGGCGGAGGAAATTATCGTCATTCACTTTGAAATTACCGGCCGTCCGCAGGATTGCTTTGAGGTGCTCCGTCCCGAACATCCCAAAAGCTTTGAAAATCTTTTTACGGCAATGTTTGAAGAATGGAACGGCCGTACGCCGGGGTACTATCACAAAGCCATGTCCGTTTTTTATCGTCTGTTTGCAAAACTGGACAAACATTTTTCCCCCGTCGCCTCCAACCCCGCCTATATAAAAATCAAAAATTCGGTGGAATACATTTATCGGCATTTCACCGATCCCGACATCAACATTTCTTTTCTCTGCAATCTGTCCAGCATCAGCGATACGTACTTTCGCCGACTGTTTCGGGAAGTATACGGCACAACGCCGTTGAAATTTATTAACGATCTACGCATCGATTATGCCGCGGAATTGTTGGAAACACGCTATTATCCCATCGAAACCGTCGCCAAAAAGTGCGGCTTTGAGGACGCGAAATATTTCAGCACCTGCTTTAAAAAAGCATATCAAAAAACGCCGTCTTCTCTGAAAAATCAATTATAAAGGAGCACGATAAAAATGATCGATTTACACATGCATTCCCGCTATTCGGACGGCAGCGACACCCCCGCGCAAATTTTGCAAAACGCCCAAAAGATCGGCCTTTCTTTGCTTTCCATCACCGATCATAACCGCGTGGGCGCCTATGAGGATTTGGCCGATCCGTCCGTTCGGGCGTTATTTGACGGAAAAATTATTAAAGGCTGCGAATTTACCACCGTATTTCACGGGGAAATCATTGAAATTTTGGGGTATGGTTTTAAAATCCCGCCCGTGGCGGAATTTTTGCGCCCGTATATCAAAACCCGCGAGCAAGAACAGCAGGAGACGTTTGACACCACCATGCGCAAGTATAAAAGCATCGGCGTGCGCCTTGAAATTAACAAATCCGACTTTGATCCGTCCACCATGTTTGCCCGCCCGTTTATTTATCAAAACATGACACAGTTTGAAGAAAACAAGCGCTTTTTTGTGGACGAGGTGGATTTTACGCGGTATGACCGCTTTATCCGCAACGAAAGCTACAATGTAAACAGTCCGCTGTTTATTGACGCGTTGTCGGGGCTCCCGGCGTACGGCGATATCGTGCGCACCATTCATGCCGCAGGCGGAAAGGCATTTATCGCACACCTATACGTTTATCCCGAAAAAATCAACGCCCATCCCGAAACGCTGCTTGAACAGGTTGCACCGGACGGCTTTGAATGTTATTATTCAAAATTTACCCCCGAACAAACCAAGACCCTGCGCGCCTTTTGCCGAAAAAACGATCTTTTGATCAGCGGCGGCAGCGATTATCACGGCAGCAGACGCCCCGAGGTAAATTTGGGCATCGGATGCGGCGATCTGTGCGTCAATGAAGAGGACGTGATGCAGTGGGTCAAAAATTATCTTTAAATAAATATAAAAATATACTTGATATATCTTATCTCTAGTGCTATAATGAAATCAATTACTATTAACGCCAAGGGAGGGAATGACCATGCATTTTGCAAAAAGGCACCACGATATCAGTATTCGTGCCATCAACGGCTCTTTCGTGGTCATCATTGTTTTGTTCTCCTGCGGCGTTCTTTTCTCCAATCATTTGGTGCTGAATAAGTATGAGCGCGCCGTGCAGTCGCAGCAAACCTTTATTGCCTGTGAAGACGCCGCCACCGCCTTGCAAAAGGCGTCGGACGATCTGTCCATTTGTATCTACAACTATGTGGATACCCAATCGGAAGAGTATCTTTGGGAGTACTATAGTATTATCAATCGGCGCGTGCGGGAAAAGGAGCTGGCCAATGCCGAACAATACGCGGTGGACTGCTCTTCCCTGCAAGCGGCGTTGCGCCTTTCCAACGAACTGGCACAACGCGAAACCCACGCATTTTCTCTGATCGCCTGGGCGGACGACGCCATCGACAGCACCCCCACGCAAGTGCAAAATTACGTGCTGCCGTACAGTGAATTTTTACAGCCAAAGGAAGAAAAAATCAAGCTGGCCAGACAATTGATTCATGACAGCGCCTACAACAATTATAAACAAAAAATTTACGATCAAATCGACACCTTTGAAAAAGAAGTGCTTTCCAAAACCGAAAACAATCTTTTGGAAGAAACTCACGATATTTCCTTTTATCTTCAGCATTTATACTGGGTTGCGGCCGGCGGAAATCTGTTGGTCATCCTGTTGGCCTATATCCTCTACAAAAAGGTCACCGTTGTATTGTCGAGATACATAAACTCCGTTTCAAAAAACGAAACGATCCTGCCGGAGGGAACCGTAGAGCTGAAGTATCTTGCCGGTGCTTTTAATGACAGCCTTGCCCGTCAAAAAACGATGCAGGCCGAGCTGCGGCGTCTGGCCGAGCTCGACGCGCTCACCGACATTCCCAACCGACGATCGCTTGAAACCTTTATGATGAAAAAGCTTGCCGAAAGCAACGCCGCGGGCGTATTCATCTTTTTGGACATTGATGAATTTAAAAACATTAACGATACCTTCGGGCATGACGCAGGCGACGCGGTTTTAAAGTATCTGGCCGGTAAAATTCGGAGCTGCTGTTCCGAGCGCGACTATTTCGGCCGGCTCGGCGGGGACGAGTTTGCCGTTTGGCTGGACGATGCCGACTGTCGGGACATGGCAGCCGTCGAAACGCTTATCGCCGACCTCTGCGGCGATTTGCCCGACCCGAAAATTCAAATTTCCGTCAGTGCCGGCGCCACATACTGCAAAGCGGGAGAAGCCTATGACGATGTGCTCAAACGGGCAGACATGGCACTGTATGCCAAAAAACGCAGCGAAAAGCGCGGCGTGACCTTTTACGAAAATTTATAGTGTCTCTTAGCGGGATTTCCGGATTGGCAACTGCCAATCCGGAAATCCCTCTTTCTTTTTTAACAGTCTTCTCTGTATAATATAGTTAAGAGCTTCAGGGAAAAAGCTGTCTTTTTCCGACCGATCACACCGGATACCGAAGCGACTGCAAGGAAAGGAGATGCCATGATACCGAAAAGACGTAAATTTACCGCGATTTTGCTGGCAGCCGCATTGTTGTTTTCCATGAGTGCGTGCGGCGAAAAGGCCGATCCCAAAGCGCCCGCCGCCGAACCGACGGAAAATAAAATAAAAATTACAAAAACGGCCGCCAAAAGCATACAAACCGAGGTGTACAAAACCGAAGATTTCAGTGTCACTATCCCCAAAGGCTGGGAAGTTACGGCCGGAGGCACGAATATTTACCACAGTATTCGCATCAGCGATCCGAATGAACCGCTCAATCAAATGTTTGTGCTGCTGAAAGCGGATGTTTTGCTGCACAGTCAGGCGGGCAAAGAAGCCTGGCAGCAAAACTATGCCGCCGGCAATACGCAAGCGGCGCTTTTTGCAAAGGCCGTTGTGCTTGAAAATCCCTCGACCGAAGGATTTTTCAAAATATTCCCGCAATACACGGCGTTTGTCTCCGAAGTGGAGCCGGATTATGCCGGATATACCTTCCCGCGCTTTGACGGTTTTACGGTTACCGATCGATATGCCGCCACCGATAACCTAAAGTCGGTTGCGATCGGGGACGAACTGTTACGAGCCGACTTTACCGACGGAGAAAAAGAGGGAGAAGGACTGTTTGCCGCATCGGTGGTTGATTTCGGCAACTTCAGTATCTCCGGCGGAAATGTGGCGAACTATCAGCTGCAGGCGGCAGACGGCGGCTACTACATGGCGTACAATATTCTTGCCGTTACCGCAGCCAAGGACACCTTGATTGAATGGGAAAGCGTTTTGACCGAGTGTATGAAAACCCTGCAATATTCCGAAAGCTTTGTCAGCGCCGCAAATCAAGCAAGTAACGAAAAAGTTGCACTTGCCAAGCAGATCAGTCAGAATTTCAATCAAACCATGGATGCCATGATGTCCTCTTGGGAAAATCGCAACAAAAGTCAGGACATTATGAGCCAAAAGCAAAGCGATGCAACGCTTGGTTACGAGCGGGTTTATGATACCGAAACCAACGAAGTCTATAAAGCGACCAACGGTTTTACCGACGTGTATGACGGCGAGAGATACAAGCCTGTGACGGATGACAATATGTATACGCAGCCTGTCAGCGGCTATATTGAACGCACAAATTAATTTTTCACAATAATATACAGCAGCATACTGCTGCGGAAAGGAACGAAAATGAAACATTTTGTAGCCAAAACAAGACTCTCTGCAATTTTACTCATTTTTTGCATGGTACTGTCCCTGATGCCGATTACGGCATTTGCGGCGAATTCGACAGTCAGCAACGAAACAGAACTGGAGTCGGCACTTGAAAATGCAGACTGCACCGAGATCAAGCTGGGCGGTAACATTGAGACCACTTGGCGGCTCGATGTGGAGCGCACCGTGACGCTGGATCTGAACGGGTTTACCTTGAGCTGTAGTTTGACGAATGAGGATATAATTCGGGTGCGCAGCAGCGGAAACCTGACGGTAAAGGACAGCGGCACCGGCGGCAAGATCGACGGGCAGAATAAAAACTGCGGATTTAATGTCCGGGGCGGCACGCTGACCCTGGAGAGCGGCAGCATCGTGAACTGCACGGACGACGACGGTGACGGCGGCGCTGTGGATGTTTTCAACAGCGGTGACTCGGAAACGCCCGTCAAGTATGGTAAGTTCATCATGAACGGCGGTGCCATCATGGACTGTAAAGCCGATGATGATGCCGGCGCAGTGGACATCGGCAGCGGCTGCACGTTTGTGATGAACGGCGGCACCATCGGCAATTGCAGAGCCGACGATGACGGCGGCGCGGTATTCATCAAGCAGAAGGGCACCTTTGAACTGAACGGCGGCGTGGTCCAGAATTGTTCTGCCGGTACCAACGGCGGCGCGGTGAATATTTACGAGGACGGCCGCTTTACCATGACCGGCGGCACGATAAAAAGCTGCAAGGTGGATCTGGGCGGACTTGGCATGGCGGTGTACGGCAGCAACGATAAAGCCGTGGTCACCATGACCGGCGGCACCTTTGAGGACTGCGGCACATTCCCTTATTCCTTTGATGAGTTTACCGTGACCTTTGATCCTGATGGCGGCAGCGCCGTGCCCGAGCAGAAGCTGCGGAATGCTCCGGCCGTCAAGCCTGCCGATCCGAAAAAGAACGGCTATGATCTTGCCGGGTGGTATCTGGAGGGTACGCTGTATACCTTTGATCCAAATGTTGCCGCCAATA
>CAKRPM010000075.1 GCA_934378025.1 uncultured Eubacteriales bacterium
GTGCGAATGTTGTGCAATCTATCCGCCAGTTTGATGATAATTACCCGCATATCTTTTGCCATGGCAAAAAACATTTTCCGCAAGTATTCAATTTGAGCCTCTTCTTTGGAGGAATACGGAATTTGACCGATTTTTGTAACACCGTCTACCAGTTCCGCTACGGATTTTCCGAACTTGTCCGTCAAAATTTGCAGTGTGGCGTCTGTATCTTCAATGGTGTCATGCAATAGTGCGGCGGCAACCGAATCCGAATCCAAACCAAACTCGTAAGTAATCAGGGCAACATGAAGCGGATGAACAATATACGGTTCACCGGAAGCACGGGTTTGCGCACCGTGGTATTCCTTGGCAAATAAAAACGCCTGCTCGATTTCGTCTAAATTATAATCATTTTTGTCTGCCGTCAATTTTTCGATCAGCTCGTCGTACAATGCTTGTACGTTGTCCATGACGCCTCACCTCCTATACGGAAATTTTTCGGTAAATATCGGAATGATCAAGCAAAACTCTTTTTTCATCATGAATTTGCAATAATAACAGCCGCTGCTGAGCCACGGCATATTCAAGAATACCGATTTCTTTTAAAATCATCAGAGAAACCGTGAACTGAAATAAGCTCACAGAGCCAAACCCAAGTTGTTTCATAAGATTGGGCAGTAAAATGTATTCCGGCAACACCATCTGCGCACGCAGTGCGTGACGGCAAAAGCGATACACAGCGGCAATCTCCGAACGGGTGCAAACCCGTCCCTCAAATTTTTGAAGCAGCGCATCGCTGACATCTGAAATCAGCGCATGATACTTATTTTCATACGGACGAATGGCCTTTACAATCATTTGAATTTCGCGCCGTCCGCAATATTCATTGATCGCCGCTTGAAATAAAACGTCCACACTCTCTTCTCGGGCATATCCCAAGGCGTCAACACTCACGCCGAAATATACGGCACTGACGCGTTTTTTTCCGATGGCAAAAAGCAGTCGTGTGTGACGGCGCCCGCCGATCGGCGTAATATTTTTAATAACGGCGCTGCGCACGCAAAACAGCGGCGCCTCATTTTTATTTCCGAACGGTTCCAGGCGGGAAATCGATTCAAATGCGTTTTCACAAAAATCGTCTTCTTTTAAAACTGCGTCGACGATAAGATGATTTACAAATGTTTGTTTCCCCATAAAATCGGTGATATATTGTTGTAAATCATCCCGAAACCGCGGTAAGTCGGAGACATTCATGGTAATGCCTGCGGCCATGGCATGACCGCCGAATTGAAAATACGATTGGTGAAGTGCACTGAGCGCTTCATACAAATTCAGCGGCTCAACACTTCGCCCCGATCCTTTCGCTTTGTTGCCGGAGATCGAAAACAAAATGGTAGGTACCCCGTATTTTTCCTTAATGCGGGAAGCCACAATGCCGATCACCCCATGATGCCATTGTTCACTCCAAAGCACAAGGACGTTTTGATGATCACATAAATGCCGGGTGCGAATGATCTGCTCGGCTTGTTTGAAAATTTCACTTTCCATACGCTGCCGTTCGTTATTTTTTTCGCAAAGATATGCCGCGATATCGGTGTAACAATTCGGATCGGTTTGTGTAAGCAGTTGAACGGCTTTCATCGGATTGCCGATTCGACCGGCTGCATTTATCCGCGGTGCCAGCAGAAAACTGATATCAAAGACAGAAATTTTTTGCGGATTTCGGATACCGGATTGCTTCATCAGCGCCGCCAAACCGGCCTTATTTTTTGCCAAAACCGATAGGCCTTGTTTTACAATATAGCGGTTTTCGCCGATCATCGGCATGACGTCCGCCACGGTTCCCAGCGCGACCAAGTCACCGTAAATTGATAAAAGTTCCGCATCCGACCGTTGATCCAGTGCACAGATCAGTTTAAACACAACGCCGACGCCGGCCAAAGACTTAAACGGATATGGGCAATCCGATTGCTTGGGATTGCAAACCGCAACGGCATGCGGCACGCTTTCACCGCATTCGTGATGATCGGTTATAATAAAGTCCAGTCCAAGAGATGCGGCATATTCAACTTCGCTGCAGGCCGTAATGCCCGTATCCACGGAAATAATTAAACTTGCACCGGTTTGGGCAATACGGTCAATGGCCTCATTATGGATTCCGTATCCTTCGGTAATGCGATCCGGTATGTAACAAAAAACCTGCAGCCCTTGGGCGGATAAATAGCGTTTCAGCAAGCTGACCGAGGTAATACCGTCAACGTCATAATCTCCGTAAACGGCCACAATTTCTTTTTGTTCGATTGCGCGGGAAATACGATTGACCGCTTTATCCATGTCTTTCAGCAAAAACGGATCGAGCAAGGCCTTTTCATCCGGATGAAAAAAGGCATCAATTTCTTCCGGCGTTTTAAAGCCGCGATTGATCAAGATATCCGCCAAAAACAGCGGAATTTTAAATGCGGTTGCCAGCGCGGCGGCATGAGCATGATTTTGTTGTAATATGATCCATTCTTTTTCGCCCATGTGCACGCTCCCTCCGCATTAATATTTTAATATTATAACATTTTATTAATATAATATCAATGCTTATAAATAAAAAAACAACGCAAACGCGTTGTTTTTTATTAAGTTTTCAGTTTATTCTTCCGGCTTTGCCTCTTCTGCAGGCTCCTCTACCGGCGCTTCCTCTTCCAGCAGTGCACGAATGGATAAGCCGACCTTGCCGGTTTCCTTATTGATCTCAATGATCTTAGCGTCAACCTCTTGACCGACCGATACGACATCGGCAGGCTTGGAGATACGTTTGTCAGACAACTGGGAAATGTGAATCAAACCGTCTACACCGTCCATGATATTGGCAAAAGCGCCGAACGGCATAAGATTTACGATTTTAACACTGACAACATCGCCCACATTGCATTTTTCGGTGAACAGCTTAAAGGGATTGTCTTCCTCTCTCTTGTAGCCCAGAGAAACCTTTTTGTTCTCGGGATCGAGATCTTTGATGTATACTTCCAGCGTATCGCCTACTTTAACAACCTCGCTGGGATGTTTGATCTTTTTCCAGCTTAACTCGGTAATGTGAATCAAACCGTCCACACCGCCCAAATCGACAAATACGCCGAAGTTGGTGATGGATTTTTCACTGCGAACAACACCGGTCAATTTTTGACCGATTTCCGCGCTGGCCCAAAAAGCGTCTTGCGCCTGTTTTCTTTCGGCATTCGTTACCGCTTTCATAGAACCGATGATCTTTTTACGGCCGCGGTTATTGGAAAACTCAACAATGTTCAGTTTTACCTCGCTGCCGACCAAGGTGCTGTAGTCAAAATCTCTGGGTTTTCCGGTCAAAGACATCGGAACGAATACCCGAACTCCGTAAATCAAAACGGTAAGTCCGCCGTTATTAACACCGGAGACGACACCCTCAACAACTTCTTTTTCGTTGTAAGCTTTTTCAATTTTCTCAAAGCCGATCAGAGCGTCAATTCTCTTTTTGGAAAGAGCGATCGTGCCCTCAACATCGCTGACTCTTAAAACAATAGCATCAAATTGGTCGCCTACTTTAACCGCGCTTTCCAGGTCCACATTGGGATCTGTAGAGAAATTGTCTTTGGTAATGAAGCCGGATTGTTTGGCGCCGAGTTCTACTTTGATTTCCGTCGGTGTAACGCCGACAACAACAACCTTCACCCTTTCTCCTGTTGTGATTGTTTTGCAGGAATCCTCCAACATCTGCGCAAAGGTCATTTCGCCAACTTCCGCAACATTTTTCGTCTCTTCTGACATAGTTTCTTTTACCTCCTCAATTACACAGTCCGGCGTCGAAGCCCCGGCTGTGATACCAATCTTATTAAATTCTTTTATAGTTTGGATTGGTATTTCGCTTTCGGACTCAATCAAAAAGGTATTCGGACACACAGAAGAGGCGATATGAAAGAGCTTGTTAGTGTTGGAACTTTCTCTTCCTCCTACCACAAAAAACGCGTCACATTCCGCTGCAAGAGCAGCCGTTTCTTTTTGCCTGAGTTCGGTAGCATTACAGATTGTATCATATATTATCGAATTTTTAAAGGCTTTTTTTATAATTTTTTTACATTTTTCAAATTCTTTTACCGAAAAAGTTGTTTGCGCAACGACATCCACAAAAGCCTTGTTTTTTCTGGAAAAAAACTGGATAATTTGACTGAGCTGTTGAGCGTTTTCAAAAACAAAACATTTGTCTTTTTGTGCATACCCGACAATTCCGATCACTTCCGGATGCCGTTCATCGCCGGCAATCAGAACATAATGGTCCGCTTCCGCGGCGTCCGATACGATTTTTTGAATCTTGGAAACAAACGGACAAGTGGTATCAATTACGGTTCTTCCCGCTCGTTCCAGCCGCTCGTACGCATCTTTCGGAAGACCGTGCGCCCGTACGACGCAAACGGCGCCTTCCGGTACATCATCAACATCCCTGGCAATGATTGCTCCGCGACGTTGTAAATCAGCAATAATTTGCGGATTATGAATGTTCGGTCCGATCGTATAAATCGGTGCCGGATATTTTTCCATGGTCTCATTCATCAGCTCCATGGCACGTTTTACGCCAAAGCAAAAGCCGGCGGTTTTTGTGACGTTAATTTCCATTTTCTTCCCCCAGCGAATAAATGGTTTTTAAAATCTTATCGCTTGCCTCTTGAAAATCCAGTCCGTCACAAAAGGATTGATAATCCGTGGGGTTGCTGACAAACACGTCGGTACGGGTAAAAAGTCTGAAATGTCCCTTTTTCGGACGAATATGTATCATCACAAAAGGCGCCGAGGATTTTTTGGCAATCAGCGCCGTACCCGGTTTGGCTTTTGAAACCCGACCTTTGATAATGCGCGTTCCTTCCGGAAAAATACCGAGCACACCGCCGGATTTTAAAACATTTACACAAGTACGCACCGCTTTTAAATCCTTGCCGTCCCGATCCACGGGAAAAGCGCCGAGCTTTCGGATAATAAACCCGATGATCGGCGCCGAAACCACCTCTTTTTTGGCAATAAACGTCACATTTCTTTTAAGACAAAAAGCCATAAAGATCGGATCGGTATAAGAAATATGATTGGCACAGAGAATCAGCGGTCCCTCTGTCGGGATTCTGTCGGCATTATGAATCCGATACGGCATAAAAATTACCGCAAAAAAGCGAACAATACTTTTGGCAATTTTGTAAAACATCAGATATTCTCCCGTATTACAGTAATCAGTTTTTCAAGCGATTGATCAAAGCTCAGCCCGTCCGTGCTTAGGATAATACTGTCTTGAGACGGTTTTAAGGGGGCTATGGGACGGCTTGAATCCTGTCGATCGCGTTCTTTTATATCGGCAAGAAGTTGTTCATAGTCAATCTCTTGCCCGCGCTCTTTGAGCTCATTAAAACGACGTTTGGCGCGCACTTCCGGAGAGGCGGTCAAAAAAATCTTAACATCCGCATTCGGAAGCACCACAGTGGCAATATCGCGCCCGTCCATGATTACATTATTTTTTTCGGCCATTTCCCGCTGACGATCCAGCAGAAAAGCGCGTACGCACGGAAGCGCCGCCACGTCGGAAGCAAAAGCGGAAATTTTATGCTCCCGTATAGCCTCGGAAACATTCTCACCGTTTAAATAAATCAATTGTTCGCCGTTTTCGTATTGAATATCAATCTGAATTTCGGGCAAAACCTGCCGTACATCCTCTTCCGTCACCGGGGTAATCCCCTTCCGGCAGACAAACAAGCCGACAGCGCGATACATCGCACCGGTATCTACATAAATATAGCCCAATTGTTGCGCTGCTTTTCTGGAAAGCGTGCTTTTCCCCGATCCCGAGGGACCGTCCACTGCAATATTAATCGTTTTCATATAAACCTCCCGAAGCACTTGTCCCGGCTAAATATCCGGTTGAAAATGCAATTTGTAAATTAAAGCCGCCGGTATAGGCATCCACATCCATCACCTCGCCCGCAAAATATAAATCGGGGCATTTTTTGGATTGCATGGTTTTCGGTACAATTTCCCGTGTATCCACGCCGCCGGCGGTAATAATCGCGCCTTCAATCGGCTCTTTCCCGATTACGGTCAGCGGAAAACGGGTGATGACATTTAACAGCTTTGTCCGCTGTTCTTTTGTAATAAGATGCACTTTTTCGTGCGGATTCAGCCCGGCTTTTTCCAGCACCGGCAAAATCATTTTTTTCGGTAAAAGCGCCCCAAGCGCATTGCCGATGTCTTTATTTATATTATCCGAAAAATCCCGTAAAATTCTGGCATCTAACTGACTTTCGGTGAGCGCCGGTTTTAAATTGATAAAAACCTTTGCGCGTTCATCCACAACGGCCGAAGCCGATAATACCAACGGTCCTGAAATGCCGGTATGTGTAAATAACATTTCACCGAAATCGTGAAAGAGTGTTTTTTGAC
>CAKRPM010000076.1 GCA_934378025.1 uncultured Eubacteriales bacterium
ATTGTGTTTGAGGACGTCAGCTTTCATTATGAGGACGACAAGCGCGAGGTACTCTCCCACATCAATCTTGCCGTGCATGCGGGCGAAAATGTGGCGCTGGTGGGACCCTCAGGCGGCGGTAAAAGCACGCTGTGCAATTTAATTCCGCGCTTTTATGACGTGGACGCCGGCAGAATTTTGATCGACGGGCGGGACATCCGCCATCTGACGCTTCATTCGCTGCGCCGCAAAATCGGCATGGTGCAGCAGGACGTTTATTTGTTTTCGGGCACGGTCAAGGAAAATATTTTATACGGCCGTCCGGGCGCGACGGACAGGGAGATTTATGAGGCGGCCAAATCGGCGGGGGCGCACGAGTTTATTTCGGCGTTGCCGCAGGGGTATGACACCTATGTCGGCGAGCGGGGCGTCAAGCTGTCCGGCGGGCAAAAGCAACGCATTTCGATCGCCCGCGTCTTTTTGAAGGATCCGCCCGTGCTGATTTTGGACGAGGCGACCAGCGCCCTGGACAACGAAAACGAACGACTGGTGCAGCACAGTCTGGAGCGGCTGGCCAAGGGGCGCACCACGCTGACCATTGCCCATCGTTTAACCACCATTGAAAATGCCGACCGTATCCTGGTGCTGACGCGCGACGGAATTGCCGAGGAGGGCACGCACGAAACGCTGCTGGCGCAAAAGGGTATTTATTATAAAATGTATACAAGAAGTTAAAAAACAAGGAAAATGATGAAAAAAGAAAGGCTCGATCCTTTCGGAAAGGAAAGAACATGGAGGAATATCTGGTAGCAGAAAAAAATGCACAAAGTGAATTTGTGGAGAAGAAAAGCAGGTTTATCACGTTTGTATCCTGCGTGGAGAGCGCCGAGCAGGCGGAAAAGTTTATCAAGCAGATGCGCGATCGCTATCCCGACGCACGGCATGTTTGCTATGCGTATCGAACGTATGCGCCGTTTTGCGAAAAATGCAGTGACGACGGGGAACCCAAGGGAACGGCGGGGCGCCCCATGCTCGGCGTACTGCAAAAGGCGCAGGTGTATGACATTTGCGTGGTGGTGGTGCGGTACTTCGGCGGCATACTGCTCGGGGCCAACGCACTGGGGCGTGCCTACGTCCGCGGATGCGCCGACGGTGTGGCGGCGGCGGGTGCTTCGATGAAAAAGCCCGCGGTGCGGTTTGATATCGTACTGCCGTATCACTTATATGATTTGTTTTTATTGCGCGCCAGCGCTTTTGAGGTGCGCTTTGAGCGGCGCGATTTTGTACAGGCCGCGCATATTACACTGCTGCTGCCCAAACGGCAGCGCGCCAAATTTGAGGAAATGCTTTGCCGATTGAGCGCGGGGGGCGCCGAAATTCGGATTACCGAGGGCATTTACGCTTGTTTTTAAACGTTTGATATCAAAATATTCACAATTTGTCCAACATTTACCGCGGCAATCCGATATAATAAAATCAACCGAGGTTTTTCGGGATCATTCCGAAAGATAGGAAAGGGGAAAATGATTATGAGCAGAATACTTATTGTCGATGATGAAAAGAATATATGTGAGCTGTTGGAGTTGTATTTGCGCAAAGACGGCTACGAAACCGAAAAAGCCATGAACGGCGAGCAGGCCATTGAAAAGTTTACCTCCTTCGGGCCGGATTTGGTGCTGCTGGACATCATGCTGCCCGAAATGGACGGCTGGCAGGTGTGCCGCGAAATTCGCAAGATGTCCAATGTACCCATCATTATGGTCAGCGCCAAGGGCGAAACCTTTGACAAGGTGCTTGGTCTGGAGCTGGGGGCGGACGATTATATCACCAAGCCCTTTGATACCAAAGAAGTGCTGGCGCGCATCAAGAGCGTTTTGCGCCGGGCAGGCGGCGGCATGGAAATGACGGACAACCAGCTGGAGGAGGTTTCCTATGACGGGCTGTATGTTTCGCTGACCAATTACAAGCTGCGCGTCAATGACAAAGACGTGGACGCGCCGCCCAAGGAGATCGAGCTGCTCTATTTTCTGGCCAAGCATCCCAATCGGGTCTTTACGCGCGATCAGCTGCTGGATGAGATTTGGGGCTTTAAATACTTCGGCGATTCCCGAACGGTGGACGTGCATATCAAGCGGATTCGCGAAAAGCTGGAGGGCGTCAGCGAGAAATGGAGCCTGAAAACGGTCTGGGGCGTCGGCTACAAGTTCGAGGTTTTGTAGAGTATGCGCAGACTGCAACGGCGGATCTTTTTTAAGTATTTCACGGCGCTTTCCTCCGTTTTGCTGATCGTTTTGACCGTGATGGGCTGTATGTCCTCGGCGGTGCTGGCGCAGCAGCGGATCAACGAGGTCAGCGAGAATTTGGAAAGTGCGGCGGGAAAGCTGTCCGCCATGTATGCCAAAATGCCGAAAAACAGTTATCTGGTGGCCGGCAGGGTGATGGAAACGGCCATGGACGTTGTCAAGGACGCACTGAATGCCGAGGTGGTCATTGCGGACAGCGACGGCATGGTGGTGATGACCACCATCAGCAATACCCTGAACCGTCAGAACAATCTGGTGCCCGACACGGCGTTGAGTACGGTGCTGGCGGGCAATACCTACCGCAGCAACGGCGTATTTCTTCGTTTGTCGGCGCAGCGGCCGTCCTATACCGTGGGCATTCCGGTTATGAGTACGGATAATCAGATTGACGCGGCGGTGTTTGTCACCACCGAGCAGGTGGGACTGCTGGACACATTGGCGCCGTTTTTACTGATTTATATGTTATTTGCCGGTTTGTCTTTGATGATTGTGGTGGCCATTTTGTATTTTATCAGCGAGCGTATGTTCCGCCCGTTGACCCAGATGAGTCAGGCGGTGGCCGCCTATGCCGACGGCGATTTTTCCATGCGGATCGATGTACGGCATGACGATGAGCTCGGGGAGCTGGGCACGGCGTTTAACAATATGGCCGATTCCCTGGGGCAGCTGGAGAGTATGCGGCGCGGATTTGTCGAGGATGTCTCGCACGAGCTGCGCACGCCGATGACCACGATCGGCGGCTTTATCGACGGAATTTTGGACGGTGTGATCGAGCCCGATCAGCAGGAAAAATATCTTCGCATTGTTTCCGATGAGATCAAACGGCTCAGCCGCATGGTTTCCTCCATGCTGGACGTTTCCAAAATTCAGTCGGGCACCATGGTCTATACCAAAAGCAATTTTGATATTACCGAGATTTTGCAGAAAAATATTACCGGTTTTGAGGAACGCATTGCCGAAAAGAATGTCAAAATTGTCTGGCAGGCCAATGAAAAAGACGACTATTATGTATACGCGGACATGGACGGCGTATACCGCATTGTTTACAATTTGCTGGACAACGCACTGAAATTTGTCAACCGCGATGGGGTGATCACCCTTCGCCTTGAAATGCAGGCGGACAAAATTTTGATCTGTGTGCGCAATACCGGGGAGGGCATCCCCAAAAAAGACGTCGGCCATATTTTCGAGCGGTTTTACAAAACGGATAAAAGCCGTTCGATTAACAAAAAGGGCGTCGGCATCGGGCTGTATTTGGTGAAAACCATGGTGTCCGACATGGGCGGCGATATCATCGTCAGCTCCAAGGAGGGCGAATTTGCCGAGTTTTCATTTACCCTGCCGAGGGCCGAGGAAATTTAAAAAAATCATCTTTTTTATTCATACATTTTTAAAACATGGGTGGTAAAATAAACTCATAAAACCTAAGGGGAGGAAAATCTTATGGACGAGAAAATGTTTGAGGGCGATCGTGAACGCATGAGCGACGAAACGGTGGGAGACGCTGTGCAAAACGAGCCGCAAAACAACACGCAGGACACGCCGCAGGCCGAGCCGCAAAACGACGTGCAAAACGAACCGCAAGCCGAGCCGCAAAACGGAGCGCCGAGCGATACGCCGCGCGAAACGGAGCCGGCCGGTGCGGATGCGTACACCGTGCAAAATCCCAATCCCTATTTTAATTACTATCAAAACCCCGCCCCTCAGGCCACTGTGACGCCTGTGGCGGTCAAGAAAAACAAAAATCCGCTGGCGGTGGCGCTGATTGTGGTGTCGGTGCTGCTGGTGCTGAGCTTGCTGGGATCGATGTTGACGATCTTTTATATGCGGCGCGGCGGTTTTTCCGACAATAACGATACGCAGACCAACAACGGGTCCGGCACGGTATTGGGCAGTGACGACGATTCGACGGGCAATGTCACCGTGACGCAAAAGACCAAGGGCGACGGCAATGAAATGACGGTGCAGCAAGTCGCCAAAAAAGTGATCAATCAAGTGGTCGGTATTGTCGTGAACACCGGCGAGGGCTTTTATGCCAGCGAGGGACAAGGCAGCGGCATTATCTTTTCGGAGGACGGCTATATCATCACCAATGCCCACGTTGTGGACGGTGCAACCAGTGTAAAGGTCGTACTGCCGGACGAGAAAAATACCACCTATGACGCAAAAATCGTGGGCAGCGATACCAAGACGGATCTGGCGGTACTGAAAGTGGACGCCACGGGTCTGGAGGCCGCCACCATCGGCAACAGCGACGAGCTGGAGGTCGGGGAAACGGTTGTGGCCATCGGCAACCCCTACGGACTGGAGTTTCAAAGCTCCGTGACGGCGGGCATTATTTCCGCGGTCAACCGTGCAGTTACGCTGGAAAATACCAAAATGAACCTGCTGCAGACCGATGCGGCCATTAACCCCGGCAACTCCGGCGGTGCCCTTGTCAATTTGTACGGTCAGGTGGTCGGCATCAATTCCTCGAAAATTTCCAGCACCGAGGCAGAGGGCTTGGGCTTTTCCATTCCCATTAACGACGCCATTCCCATTGTGCAGGAGCTGATTTCCAAAGGATATATCAGCGGTCGGCCGATGATCGGAATTCAGGGGCAGGACGTCAATCAGCAGATGAGCGCCATGTATCGGATTCCGACCGGCGTATATGTGTATTATATTGACGAGAGCAGCAACGCCTACAAAGCGGGTCTGCGCCAGTATGATATCATTACCAAATTTAACGGGCAGGACATCACGTGCTTTGCCGATCTGGACAGCGCCAAGGACAAATGCAAGGCGGGCGACGAGGTAGAAATTACCTATTATCGCTATAAAGACGGAAAGTATTATGACGCAAAGATCGTATTAAGCGAATCCACCAAAAATTAAAAATGCAAAAAAGGCGGCAAAAGGACACCTTTAAAAAATGACCGATTGAGAACAGCACAACGCCACAGAGTTTTAAAACTCTGTGGCGTTGTGTTTTTTATAGCGAACAGGAAAATGATTAGAAAATATTTTGATCTTTGATTAAGGTTGCGGGTGAACAGTCACTGCAAAGTGATTCTATTCTCCAAAGGTGGCGTCTTTCAGTCTGCAATACTGAAATTCGTTTTCTGTATAGAGTTCAAAAGTACCGGTCACAGTTATTTCTGACCCCAGCTCCGGGTAATCATTCGGATAGGTATGTTCACCTGTCAAAACAAACTCCAGCCCCTGCGAGCAGCAAGCTGTTGCATCGGCAATGATACAGGCGAAGTATTGAGCTTTTGTATCAGGGTTTTCGTAATATGCAAATTGCCCCTTCATTTTAACGGTTTTTCCAATGTAGTCGTTTGGGGTATACATCATATTGTAAACCTCGGAATAAACCATTGTACTGCTGAGTCTCGTCAGGTCAACATCAATGCCGTCTGCACTTTGCGGCGGCTTGGAGGTTGTGGGCGCAGACCCCGAGCCATTTTCCGTCGTTTGATTTTGTGAAACAGATGAATTCGGTGTCCGGTCATCGGTTGTGACATCCCCTTTATCTTTTTCACTTTCGCAAGCGGAAAGCAATACAATCGTCAGTACAGCCAGTAACACGCAAAACAGTTTTTTCATTTTCTCACACCTCCAATAATTTTACCTATAATCCAAGTCAAGCCAAATACGCCAATTTGAACGGCGACGATTGTTGAGCCTACCGGCGTACCGGCAAGTATGGATGCCAGAATACCGATCAGCGAACACGCAACCGACAGAGCTGCGGCACAGATGGTCACGCCACGAAAGCTCTTAAATATTCGCATGGCTGACAGCGCCGGAAAAATTACCAGTGCAGAAATCAGCAGTGATCCGACAAGATTCATAGCAAGCACGATGATAACCGCAACGATGATAGCAATCAAAAGATTGTAGAGTCCTGCTTTTGTTCCGGTCGCTCTCGCAAAATTTTCATCGAAGGTTACGGCGAATATTTTATTGTAGAACAAGATGAATATCGCAACCACCAACACCGACATTCCTACGCACAGCCACACCTCTACGGGGGACAGTGTTAAGATGGAAGTCGAACCGAACAGCGTGCTGCACACATCACC
>CAKRPM010000077.1 GCA_934378025.1 uncultured Eubacteriales bacterium
GCCCCTGGGCGATTTCCGGAAAGGCATTTTCGCTGTCCGACGTCGGCTGAATTTCGTACGTACCGTACTTGTTTACAAGCTCAAACGCATCCTCCGGCTGCCCCATGACCGGCGTTGCCGACGGCGTTTGATTCATTTTGGAATGACTTTCTTTTTTGGATTTCATGTTCTCTCCCCGCTTTCTCTTTTTAGGCTGTCCGAAACGGGGAAAAATATCCGCTGCTTTATCCGGGATGTTTTTTGGGGTGTAAATTAAAAGCAAAGATATCCGCCGCAAAACGGCGGATATCTTAAAAACGATAATTTATACTGCGTATTTTACACAGAAGTTTCTGAAGATGGTCGCGACCTCAGCGCGCGTGGCATTGTCTTGCGGATGGAAATATCCTTTATCACCGTTAATCAACCCCGCCTGCTGGCAAATGCTTACATAGCCGCGCGCCCATTTTGAAATGGCAGCGCTGTCCTTGAAATTGATTTTTTCGTTCTTCTGATACAGGGTGATGCCTGCGCTGACGCAATATTCGTACATCATTTTGCAAATCTGCTCCCGAGTTACATTATCATCGGGTGCAAACTTATTTTGGCTCACACCGTTGACAATGCCCTTATCGGACGCCCATTTTACATAACCGGTATACCATTTTCCTTTTTTAACATCGGTAAATTTGGTTGCCGTCTTATGGTTTACCTTTACGCCGGCCATTCTGCCGAGCACCGTCACAAACATGGCGCGCGTCATCGGAGAATTGGGTTCAAACGTCGTATCGGTAATGCCGGTAAACAACGAACGCTCCAGACAAAACTCAATCGCGCTGCGGTACCATTTTTCATTTAAATCCGTAAAATCGCCGATCTTGAGCGGCTCGGCCTTCAAACCGTATTTTGCCGTCAGATACTTTTTGCCCCATTTCAGTTGTTTTTCGTCCGTCCGATGATCCGCATCCGTTAGACTTGAAAAATCAATTCCGATAAAGTAGCCCTGCGTTACATCAATCATCTGCCAGGATCCGTTCACATAAACACAGTTCCACATGTGGGTATCGCTGAATACGCCCAAGCAGGGAATGGACGAGGCTTTGCACAGCTCCATAAAGGATCTGGCATATCCCTGACAAACGGCCTTTCCTTCCAAAAGCGCCCGTTCGCTGCCCGAATCACCGGCCACCGAGATATCGTATTTGATGCGGCTGCGCAGCGTGTTGTAAAAATACTGCACTTTTTTGTAGTTATCCATCTTGGCGGCGTTGCCCACCAGCGTATCCAAGGTTTTTCTCAGATTTTTATTGGACGATATTTTCACTTTTAATCCATAATAGTAATCCGAGCCCTTTGACATATAGTACTCATTGACCGTCACATAATCGCTGCCGACAATGCTGTTTTTAAAGACGGCACGAAGATTTGCGCCGTTATTGCTTTCCATGTTGTCGGCAAACGCTTCAAAACTTTTATAGCGGCTGCCGTTGTACGGAAAAAGAAGCGTAATTTCCTTTCCCGCAGTATTGTAATACTGATCAATCGTTTGATCCAGCGTTTTGGCAATCTGATCGACCGAAGCATTTTGAATGGAGCTGTACACCTCGTCGGCGGCAAAACACAGACCGGAGAACATGCCCAAACAAATCAGCAAACAAATCAGTAAACTGATGACTCGTTTTTTCATAAAAACCTCCAAGAGTATCATTCTGTCCGTTTTATTGTACAGATGGTTTTGTATAATACCACCATCAACAAAAAACGGAGGAAAAACAAATGAAATTTATCGTATTCTTTTTATGGATCATCGGGTACTTTGCCGCAGCCTGCGCCGCCGAGCGCCGTCGGGATCGGCGCCGCAAAAAAGCGGCATAACCGTTAAAACAGGCCGACAATTTTCCCCGCATCATCCACATCGATTTTCTCAGCCGCCGGCACTTTGGGCAGGCCGGGCATGGTCAGAATATCGCCGGTCAAAACCACGATAAAACCGGCTCCTGCCGATACCTTTACATTTCGTACCGTAACGGTAAAATCCGTCGGCGCGCCGAGCTTTGTCGGGTCATCCGAAAAGCTGTACTGCGTTTTGGCAATGCAAATCGGCAATTTAGAAAATCCAAGCGCCGTCAGCCGACTGATCTGCTTTTGCGCCGCCGGCGTCACGACAATGTCCCGCCCGCCGTATACTTTTTGCACGACCGCCTTAATTTTGTCTTCGATGCCGCTCTCCGTGTCATAGCTAAAGGCAAAATGCCCCTGCTCTTCCTCGCACAGGCGCACCACCTCGCGCGCCAATGCTTCGCCGCCTTTGCCGCCGTCCGCCCAAACGGTTGACAGTACGGTATTTACGGAAAGCTCTGCGCATTTTTTCATCACACAGTCAATCTCGGCATCGGTGTCCGTCGGAAACCGATTGAGCGCAACCACACACGGCAAACCGTACACCTCTTTCATATTATGCACATGCCGCAATAAGTTCGGCAAGCCGTTTTCCAGCGCGGTCAAATCTTCTTGCGCCAAATCCGATTTGGGCAGGCCGCCGTGCATTTTCAACGCCCGAATGGTGGCGACGATGACCACCGCATCCGGCACCAGCCCCGCCATACGGCATTTTATATCCAAAAATTTCTCTGCGCCGAGGTCAGCGCCGAACCCTGCCTCGGTAATGGCATAATCACCCATTTTCAACGCCAGGCGTGTCGCCGTCACGGAATTGCACCCGTGTGCGATATTGGCAAACGGCCCGCCGTGTACAAAAGCAGGCGTGCCTTCCAGGGTTTGCACCAAATTGGGCTTTATGGCATCACGTAGCAGTGCGGTCATGGCCCCCGCGGCTTTTAATTGACCGCAGGTGACCGGCTGATCGTCATACGTATATCCCACGATAATACGTGACAAACGGGCTTTCAAGTCCGCAAGGCTGTCGGCCAAACACAAAATTGCCATAATTTCGCTGGCTACGGTGATGTCAAATCCGTCCTCGCGCGGTATACCGTTGACTTTGCCGCCCAAACCGTCCACAATCTGGCGTAATTGCCGATCGTTCATATCCACGCAGCGCCGCCAAGTGATTTTTCTGGGATCGATCCCCAGCGCATTTCCTTGCTGAATATGATTATCCAACATGGCCGCCAACAAATTATTGGCCGCTGAAATCGCATGAAAATCGCCGGTAAAATGCAAATTGATGTCCTCCATGGGCACCACCTGTGCATATCCACCGCCCGCGGCACCGCCCTTGATGCCGAAAACCGGACCCATCGACGGTTCCCGCAGTGCCACGGTTGCCCTCTTGCCGATGCGTCGCATACCGTCCGCAAGGCCGATGGTCGTGGTCGTCTTTCCCTCTCCGGCCGGCGTCGGTGTAATTGCGGTCACCAGGATCAGCTTTCCGTCCTCACGATCGGTCTCCTTTAATAAAGACAGATCGATTTTGCCCTTATATTTTCCGTAACACTCCAAATATTTTTCCGAAACGTGCGCGCTTTGCGCGATCTTTTCGATCGGCTGCATTTTGCATTTTCCGGCAATTTCGATATCCGACAAATAAGCCATATATCCGCCCCCTATATTTTATTCTGATTATATCATACGTCACCCGGCTTATTTTGTAAAGGAGTTTTTCCGAAATGAAAAAACAGCGGACTTTCATCCGCTGTTTTTTATTCTTCCGTATAGCTTATTACAACCTTCCGCTTCGGCTCGCTGCCGACGGAAAACGTCGTGATATGCGGCACATCCGTCAAGACCGCGTGAATGATTCTGCGCTCATACGGGCTCATCGGCTCCAAGGCGATGTTTTTCTTATAACGCACCGCTTTCTCTGCCGTTTTCTTGGCCAAACGCTCCAATGCGTCTGTCCGTTTGGCACGGTAATTTTCCGTATCTAATACAACTTTGATCTTTTGCTCGAACTTCCGATTAACGATCAACGAACTCAAATACTGCATCGCGTCCAACGTTTCGCCGCGTCTACCGATCAAAACGCCCATCTTCGACCCGGAAACGTCAATTTCATAAATATTGTCGCCGTGGCTGCCGATATAAATTTCGGCGTCTTTCAAGCCCATTTCGTCCAATGCGCCTTTTAAGAAGTTCCGCAGCACTGCGCTGACCTCATCGTCTGCCGCAGGGGCTTTTTCACGCGCCGGCAGCGGTTCTTTGGCCGGTTTTTTATATTCGGGAGCTTTTTTCGCGGGTGCTTTTTCCGATTTCGGCTTCCGGTCAACCGGATGATCCTTTTTGGCGATTTTCTCAACAAATTCGCCCTTTTCCACCGGTTTTACCACCGGATCGGGTACCTCTTGCTCCACTTTGATTTTCGCACTGACCGCTCCGATTCCGAAAATACCTTTGACCGGCATGGTCACAACTTCGTAGCTTAATAAATCTTTGTCCACACCCAGCGATGCAGCCGCTTTTTCAACGGCGCCCGGGATGGTTTTGTCTTCAAAAAATAATTCTTTAATCATGTTGCTCTCCTTCGGAATCCTCAGGTTCCGCTGTCTCTTGCTTTGTTGCTTCCGTCTTAGGCTTTACGGGTTGTTTTTTCTTTTTCTTTTTGCCCTGTACCGCCATGGCTTTTTTGCGGGCCGAGGCGCTTTTCTTTTCTTTTTCGCGCTTTTTGTCCGCCTCAATCTTGGCGTACACCTCTGCCTCCACTTTTTTCGGATCGTAAATTTTGTTCAGCAAGAACAGCTGACCGATGCCCCAGATATTGCTCAAAATCCAGTAAAGACCCAGTCCGGCCGGCACGGTATACGAAATCCAAAGGCTAAACAACGGCATGGCAAACAGCATCACTTTCATGCTGCCGCCCGCCTCGGCGGAAGCCTGCTGCGCCGGGCTCATCTTCTGGCTCAGCCAGCTGAGCAAAAAGGACGTGATACCCGAAAGCAACGGAATAATGATGATCATAAATGCGCCGGTTTTCCAAACTTCACTGGGTACCTGCGCCAAATCCAACCCCAGAAAATGCGTATTGATCGGGGGATTTTGCATTTTGGACAGAATTTGAGATTCGTAACGGTTAAAGTTTTCCGACGTAATGCTCAGCCCGCCCATATTATTCAGCATGGCCGTTCCTTTTTCGGTGATAACGCCGAACTCCGTTGTCGCTTTTTGCCAAATTGACGCCATGCTCCAGTCCGCCATAAATGTCAGCGGCCGGCGAATGATGGTATACATCATTAAGATGATCGGCATCTGCAACAGCGTCGGCAAGCAGCTGGACATCGGATTGTATCCCTCACGTTGGTACAGCTTTTGCAGCTCCTCACTGTATTTTTGACGGTTGCCGCCGTATTTCTTCATCAGATCATCCTGATACGGCTTAAGTCTCACCATTGCCATCGAGCTTTTTTGTTGTTTAACGGCAATGGGGAAGAGGACCACTTTTAAAATGATTGTAAAAAGGATAATGGCCACACCGTAATTGGGTACAACCGAATAAATCAGCTGCATCAATTTGCCGATGAAACCGCAAATTGCATTCCACATAATATTCTCCGTTCCGCCGTCTTGAACGATTTTCAAAAACGGCTGCTTTCGATTTTCATCCCACCGCGCTTTTTCAGAAGGTTACTTTTTTTCTTTTTGCCAAAATTTCTTTTCCGGGACATAGTCAATACCGCCCTTGGACCACGGATTACAGCGCAAAATCCGCCATATTGCCAGCGCACCGCCGTAAATCAAACCATGCTTTGTAATCGCCGTTACGGCATACTCGGAGCAGGTCGGATAATATTTGCAGTGTGCGCCCGTCCAGCGCGAAATGGTTTTTTGGTAGAGCCGAATGGGAAAAATCGCCGCCCTTCGCAGCAACGTCAAAACCCGTTTCATAGTTTTTCCAAAATCTTTGCCAATGCCGCTTCAACATCGGTGCTTTTGGCCGTTGCCATTCGACTGCGTGCCACCACCACAATATCGGCTTTCGGCAGCCGATCATATTGCGCGTAAAACGCGGCGCGCACAATGCGCCGAATTCGATTGCGCGTCGGTGCGTTCCCCTGTTTTTTGGTCACGGTGATCCCGAGCCGCGGCGCACGGTTTTTGCTTTTCAGCACATATACGACCATCAGCGGCGTAACAAAGCTTTTTCCCTTTCGGTATGCTTTTCGAAATATATAGTTTTCTTTTATGCTGCGAATTTTCAAAACTTGTCCCTCAAAAGAAAAGATCGCTCCTCGCCGTCAAAATCTGCCGAAAACGCCTGTTGCGTCCCGCTTTTTTTGTAAAAACCGATAAAAAAACGGCGATTTAACAAAAAAGGGCTCTCCTAAGAGCCCCTTTCAAGTTAGTG
>CAKRPM010000078.1 GCA_934378025.1 uncultured Eubacteriales bacterium
GACTGCTCGGGCGTGTAGCTTGCCCAGGTTTGATACAGCGCCATGTATTGAGCGAGGTTTTCACGCAGCACCGGGCCGTGCAGCGGACAAATCATGTTGATTTTCAGCCCCGCCGCCTTTTTCAGCAGCGCCGTCGCCTGCGCGCCGTATTTGCCCACGATCCCGATATAATACCGTCTGGCCTCCTCCGTCCAGTCACTCGTCTCTTTTTGTGCGCCGAATTTTCCAAAGGCGTCCGCCGAGAAAAGGATGCCCTCCGTTTCCTCAAAGCTGACCATCACCTCCGGCCAGTGCACCATGGGCGCCGCAATAAAACGCAGCGTGTGCCGTCCCAGCTTCAGCGTGTCCCCTTCCCCGACCACCACACGGCGATCGGCATATTCATTGCCGAAAAACTGCCTCATCATGGCAAACGCCTTGGCGCCCGCCACCACCTTGGCCGCGGGATATGCCGTTAAAAAGCGGTCGATCCCCGCGCTGTGATCGGGCTCCATGTGATGGACGATCAGATAATCGGGCGCACGCCCCTGCAGCAGCTTTTCAATATTTTCCAGCCACTCCGACACAAACTTCGCGTCCACCGTATCGGTCACCGCTGTTTTTTCATCCATTATAATATAGGAATTATACAGCATGCCCTGCGGCACTTGATATTGTCCCTCAAACAAATCGATGTTTCGATCCGTCACACCGACATAGCGGATATCCTTTGTAATATTCATAACATTCACTCCTAATAAAATCAAGTATCAATAGTATACCACGTTTTTTCCGTAGGTTCAAGACATTTTTTGTCCTATTGACAATATGATATATCATGGTATACAATATATATCAGTTGTTCTTATGGAACAATTGATAAATCTTATACATAAAAACGGGGGAAACGCAACGTATGGAACATCAACTGAAGAAAAAATACGGGCTGTTCACGGCCATCTGCATGGTGGTGGGAATCGTGATCGGTTCGGGCGTCTTTTTCAAGGCGCAAACCATTCTGCAAAAAACGGACGGCAACATGAGTATCGGAATTCTTGCCTGGCTGATCGGCGGGGGGATCATGCTGGTATGTATTCTTGCTTTTTCCGCCATGGCGCAGAAATACGAAAAAATCAACGGCATTGTGGACTATGCCGAGGCCACGGTCGGGCGGGGATACGCTTATTCGGTGGGCTGGTTTATGTCCGCGATTTACTATCCGTCCATGACCTCGGTGCTGGCCTGGCTCAGCGCCCGATACACACTGGCGTTTATCACCTCCTGCTTTCCGTCTTTTCCGCTGGTCATCCCGGCGGCCGAGGGCGGTTGCCTGATCGGACCGGAATGTATGATTTTAACGCTGTTATATCTGGTTCTGGCCTATGTAATCAACGCTCTGTCCCCGAAAATGGGCGGCAAACTGCAAAACGGCACCACCGTCATCAAGCTGATTCCGCTGGCGCTGATGGCCGTGGTGGGCATCCTGGTCGGTCTGTTCAGTCCGACGCACCTATTAGCTGAAAATTTTGCGCACGCCATGCCCGCCGGTGCGGAAAGTACGCCGCATCTTTTGCTCTCCGCCGTATGTGCTACGGCGTTTGCCTATGAGGGCTGGATCATCGCCACCACCATCAATGCCGAACTGAAAAACGCCAAGCGCAATCTGCCCCGCGCCTTGATCCTCGGCGGCATTATCGTCATGAGCGTATATATTTTCTATTTTGTCGGCGTGGCCGGCGGCGCGGACGTGGACACCCTGATGAATCAAGGCGCCACCAGCGCTTTTACCAATGTATTCGGCAATCTGTTCGGCAATGTTTTAAATCTGTTTATCGCAATTTCCTGTCTGGGCACCACCAACGGCCTGATGTTGGGCTGCTGCCGCGGCTTTTATTCGCTCGCGGCGCGCGGCGAGGGACCCCGCCCGAAAACCTACGCCCATGTCGACCCCAATACCAATATGCCGACCAACGCCTCCCTGTTAGGGCTGCTGGCCTGCGCGCTGTGGGGCACCTATTTTTATCTTTCCAATTTGACGGGCACCTGGTCGGGGATCTTTTGGTTTGACTCTTCCGAGCTTCCCATTATCACCATCTACGCTTTCTATATTCCCATCTTTATTCGCTTTATGATCATCGCCAAAAAAGAGTCGGCCTGGCGCCGCTATGTTTTGCCGTCGCTGGCCGTGCTGGGATCGCTGTTTATGATCTACGCCTGTATTGTCGGTCATAAAATGGAAAATGTTTGGTATCTGATCGTTTTTGCCGCCATTATGCTCCTCGGGCTTTACTTTTATAAAAAGAAATAAGGCTCCGTCCCACGAAAGCAGCACCGCACAGTCTTGTGCGGTGCTGCTTTTCTTTGCGCACCCTGCGGCCGTGCCTTATTTTTCTCTCCCAAAACCCAAAGCGCCCTTTCGCGCATTGCCCCTTTTCTTTTCGCCGCCTGCCGCTTTCCGCACTTCTTTCCCCCGTCGCTTTCTTTTTCACCCGCCTTTTTCCGTCTGTTTTTTTGCTCGTCCCTTTTCTTTTTTGCCTTTCTGCCCCTTGTCGCCCACGCTGCTTGTCTGCTTTTTTACCGACACTTTTCCCTGACCGCCCTTTGCTATCGGACTGTCCTTTTTTGTCTGCTCCTTTCTGCCCATCCGCCGCTTGCCGCCCGCACTCTTTTCTACCGTCCTCTTTTTGCTCGACCGTCTTTTGCAACCTGTCACTTTTTCTCCTGTCTTTTCGGTGCGGCAAAGGAGCTGCGTTTTCTGTTTTTACGTTTTTATTTTACGCTCTGAAAAATGCTCGCCGTTTTTTTAAAAAAGGCCTGATTTTTCCCGATGATGCGGGCAAAAAGTGGGAATTTTACAGCCGATCACTCCGTTTTCGGAACTTTGTCCCCTTTTTGGCGGACGCGCATAGAATAAATACGTAACCATATTTTTATAGGGAGAAATGTACAAAGTGAATTGCTATAACAATCAACCGTCAAGAAACCATTGTTCCTCCTGCGAGGGCGGCACTTATGTTACGATCCAAGGGCCGATGGGGCCGAGAGGCCCCGAGGGCCCTGCCGGTGAACCCGGGCCCCGCGGCGAAAGAGGCCCGATGGGGCCCCGCGGACTGCGCGGTGAGAGCGGCTGCCCGGGACCGATGGGACCCCGCGGTGCAACAGGACCTGCCGGCATGCGCGGGCCGCAAGGCGTGCGCGGAGATGTCGGCCCGAAAGGAGAACCCGGCGTCATGGGCGTGCAGGGCGTTCAAGGAAATCCGGGTCCCGTCGGCCCGAAAGGAGACCGCGGGCCGATCGGACCCAAGGGCGATCCGGGTCCGGCCGGACCGGTGGGGCCGAAAGGAGAACGTGGTGAACCCGGTATGCGCGGCCCGGCCGGTGAACAAGGACCGGTCGGCGAACAGGGACCGCAAGGCGAGATCGGCCCGCAAGGTGTGCAAGGTGATCCCGGTGCGCAGGGTGAACAAGGCGAAAAGGGCGACAAAGGCGATCCCGGTGAACAGGGTGAGCGCGGCGAAAAAGGTGACAAAGGCGATCCCGGTGAACAGGGTGAGCGCGGCGAAAAGGGCGACAAAGGCGATCCCGGTGCGCAGGGTGAGCAAGGCGAAAAGGGCGACAAAGGTGATCCCGGCGAACAGGGCGAGCAAGGCGAAAAGGGTGAAAAAGGCGATCCCGGTGCGCAGGGTGAGCAAGGCGAAAAGGGCGACAAAGGTGATCCCGGTGAAACGCCGGAAATTACGGTGGTGCAAAACACACCGACCGATTACCGTCTGAATTTTCAAACCTCTGCGCAAAGCGTCACCACCCCCAATTTGATTCCGCCGCTGACGGAATATCACGTAAATCTCTCCACCGCGGGCAGCACGCTGAACATTCCGCTGGATCAACTGATTTTAACCTACCGGTACGCCTCCGCGACCTCTTTAAAAATCAGCATTGCCCCCAAAGACCAGCCGATTTTAACCGATATGCGCCGTTCCACCATTTACGGTTCGGGCGCCATCGAGGTGCAAACCTTCGACAATACTACGGTGTCCAAAGAAGTCGTACTGGACAGTATCATTTACAGTCAATCGCAGGAAGAACACACCATGAAAATTCGTCAGCAAAATCCTCAAACAATGCTCTGGTCGCTGTGCGAAATTCATTCGTTCATTTCTGCCGGCGGCGCAAGAACCTCCGTATGGGTGCAATGGAGCGAAAATAACGTTTCCTACACTGCCCCGCAAGCATAACAACCAAATCTTCTCCTCCCGCGGCTGTTTCTCGCCGCGGGAGGATTTTTTGGACCGAAATTCCAAAAAGGCCGTATTTACAAAGGGAGCGCACATACGCCCGCGGCAAATTTTCGCATTGCATTTTTGCCGCTGTATTTAAAGCGATGCGTCCTTGAAAGCGCGCATTTTCCCCTATACTCAAAAAAAGCTGACCCCGGTACAATACCAAGGTCAGCGATAAAACATTTTTTTTCAGCAATTTAATGCAGCGCCGCTTTTTTCTGCGGTACCCTCTCTTATTGCGGGTCGGTGGGCTTTTGCGGCGGTTCTGCCTGTGCCGTGTTGTCTGCGTCCTTTGTGTCCTTTGCGTCGTTTTCGCCTTTTTTGCGTCCTTTGAGCAGGGCGATTCCGTTGGTGATCACATCCGGCAGCGGCAATCCCATCAGTCCGGCATATTCCACAATGCTCAGCAACTCGTTGACGGCAAAGCCGATTACTGCGACGTCGCGAATATACGTGGTGCCCAAGGCCAAATCCAATCGGTGCGCCACCAAAACGAACAGTAAAATCATGCCCTTTTTGGCCAGGCCTTTCAGCCCCGCGCGACTTTCCGGGGCGCCGCTCTCGCTTTTTTTGCTTTTGCGGAAAACGCCCGCCAGCAACAGACCCGAGCCCCAGTCCGCCGCCATTAAAATCAAAAGGGTCAGCAGCATTGGGCTGCTGCCGCCGAATAAGGTGGTCAAAAAACCGCCGACGGCACCGGCCGTAACACCAATCCATTCCATGCTTTTTCAGCTCCCGTTTTATAGGATCGGCGCCCACCGATCGGCAGACGCCTCCCTACACTATATGCAAAAAACCTGAAAAGTATGAAAAAGCGCAACTCTTCCGCCGATGACCCCACCTGATAAAAAAGGGGACGGAAAATCCGCCCCCGTTTTGTCACCTCAGCACGCCGCAAAGCGCTTTAGTTCCTGCTCAATTTTGTCATGTCCCGCCTGCGTGGGGTGAATCCCGTCCTCACAAAGCAGCGCCTTGTAGTTGTGATCCAGCAAAAAGGAGCGCCGCAAATCCAAAATCTCACACCCGTTGCGCAGCGCCGCCTGCTCCACCAAATGACTGTAATACTCCTGCCAACGGTACAGCATGCTTTCGTCGCCCAACCAGCGAAGAATATTCTCGCGGTTCAAATTGCGGGATATCCAGGCCAGATATTTTTCCGCGTCAATGGGGATCAGGGTCGACAGCACCACTCGCGCGCCCTTTTCCCTTGCCATGGCGATGGCCAGGTCGTATTGCCCGGCAAACTCTTTTTCCGGTGTGTTGGGCAAAAACTCTCCCGTGGGATCGGCGCTGATTTTCGACCAGTCAAAGTCCGAATCGTTCCCGCCGTACTCCAGCAGACAAACGGTGTCGCCGTTGATATCGCTTTCATTTTGCCCGAGGATCCGCAGCCCCTTGTCAATGGTCGCCCCCATCTTGGAACGATTGCGCACCGAAAAATCCGCGCGCTCCAAAGTTTCAAATTTATGATCACGGCATAATCTGTATTTGCGGCACTGCGCGTCATACATTACGCCCTTTAAAATCGAATCGCCGAAAATTTGTAAAGTTTTCATAAAAAGTGCTCTCCTCTCCGCCCCGGGGGGATCGGCGCATCTCTCGCACCGATGCGTTTTGTCCGCTCCGGTTTGTTTCGGGCGGCCTTTTTCGGGCTGCCTGTCTTTACCAAAAGTATATGCCTTTTTTTCCAAAAAGTCACCCTACCGCTTTAAAAATCGGCTCTACCGCTCAGCCGCCCCGACTCTCCCGCGACCCGACGCTTGCTCTACTGCCTGCCGCAGCACACTCTACGGATTGTAGAAGCACAACACTTTTCCTTTATTTGTTAAAAATCTGTCCCCCAAACCGACAAAAAGGCATCCTGCAAAAGCCGATCTTTTGCAGGATGCCCTTGATTTTTTTGCGGGAGAGCGATTTTCGTTCAACGCCAATCCCTTTTTAAATATCTTCTTTGACAACAATGCCCTCTTTGGCGGAACGGAAGGCCGCTTCCATTACATGCAT